>DATAFN010000047.1:0-11962 GCA_036257435.1 Actinomycetes bacterium | reverse complement strand
TACCAGGTCAACCCGGAGTATCTGAGCTCGCGCATCGTCGAGTCGCTGGGCACCGTCTACCAGTGCCATTACCCGACCAAGTCGATGCAGACCGCGCGCGGGGCGAAGAAACCGGTCTGGTACCACCGGCTGGCCGCAAAGGGTGCGTACTTCCGCGACGTCAGCGGCTGGGAAAGCCCGGACTGGTACGCGCCGGACGGCGTCGAACCAGTCGTCGAAAAGCTGTCCTGGGGCCGGATGAACTGGTTTCCGTACTGGGAGGCCGAGCATCACGCGGCGCGCACGGGCGTCATCTGCATGGACATGTCCTTCATGGCCAAGTTCCTGGTCCAGGGCGAAGACGCCGGGCCGTTCCTCAACCACCTGTCGGCGAACCAGGTCGACGGCGATCCGGGACTGATCACGTACACCCAGTGGCTGAACGAGGGCGGCACGCTCGAGGCCGACCTGACCGTCACCAAGCTGGACCGGGATCGGTACTGGGTGGTGGCGTCGGACACCGCGCACCGGCACGCCGAGTCCTGGATGCGCCGCCACCTCTCCCCCGGCACGCACGCTACGGTCACCGATGTCACGTCCGGCCATGTCCAGATCAACGTGCAGGGACCGGATTCGCGGGCGTTGCTGCAGTCGGTCACCGGCGCGGACCTGTCCAATGAGGCGTTCCCGTTCCGTGCCGCCCGTTACATCGACATCGGATACGCCCGGGTGCTCTGCATCCGGATCACCTATCTCGGCGAGCTCGGCTACGAGCTGTACATCCCGGCCGAGCAGGCTATGCAGGTGTACGACCGGCTGGTCGAAGCCGGTCCCACGCACGGGTTGCGGCACGCCGGGCTTAAGGCGCTGTCCAGCCTGCGGATGGAGAAGGCATACCGGGACTACGGGCACGACATCGACAACACCGACTCGGTGCTCGAGGCCGGGCTCGGGTTCGCGGTCGACCTGGACAAGCCGGACGGTTTCATCGGCCGGGACGCGGTCGCGGCGCGCAAGGCCGCCGGGCCGCTGACCAGGCGGCTGGTGCAGGTTCTGGTCACGGATCCGGAGCCCATGATGTTCCACGCCGAACCGGTGTACCGGGACGGCAAGCCGGTGGGCTACATCCGAGCGGCGTCCTACGGTTTCACCCTCGGTGGCGCGGTCGGGCTGGCGATGGTCGAGGCCGGCGAGCCGGTCGACAAGGCATACGTCCAGGACGGCGAGTGGGAGGTCGACATCGCCGGACGGCTCTACCCGGCCGCCGCCTCGCTGCAGCCGATGTACGACCCGAAGATGCTGCGGATCAAGGCCTGACGGTCAGCCGCCGAAGTCACCACCACCACCAAAATCTCCGCCACCACCGAAGTCACCCCAACCACCGCCGGTGTCGCCCCAGCCACCCGCATCTCCGCCATAGTCCCCGCCGGAGTCGCCGCCGGAGTCGCCGTAATCTCCACCCGAGTCGCCCGAGTCGCCGGAGTCTGCGGAGTCTCCACCGTCCGCGCCATCGCCTCCGCCGGAGTCGCCGCCGCCGTCCCAGCCGCTGAACGCGCTACCGAGCAACACGCCCGTGAGCACGCCCGGCAGCAGTCCGGAGCCCGCGTACGACCCGAAGTAGCCGCCTGCCCACGGCCCGTATGCCCTACCTGCCTCCCAGTACGGACGGCGCTGGCCACCGACCAGGACCTTCCGCGTGTCCGGCTCCGCGCCGGCGCGCACCCGTTCGGCATCGGCGGCACATACCGGCACCTGGCGCGGCAGTCCGCCGGCCGGCGCCCATTCCACGTCCTCGACGGATGGACCGTGCTGCGGGTTGAAGAAGCACGGCGGCCGGCGGATCGGCACCGGTTCTCCGGCCAGTCGCGCCCGGACGCAGGCGACCGCGTACCGTCCATCCTCCAGCGCGCCGGTCACGCCGCGGGCATCCTCGGGCGTGCGCATCGCGTCGAGCGCCACCTTCGAGGCGTCGTACGCGTCGAGCGCCCGCCGGTAGTCCTGGACGGTCGCCTCATCGAGATCCCGACCGGCGACCGCGGAGTCGAGCGCGGCCACATCCTCGCCGAGCCGGGTCACGTCCTCCTCGGCAGTCGCACGGACGTTCGCCAGCTCGGCCCGCTGCCGCTGCGCCTGCTGGTCCCGCTCCCGGCTTGCCGTCCAGGCCCGGTACGCGAAGAAGCCACCCCCGATAATCAACAGCAGCCAAAACAGCTCCATGCCGCACCTCCTTGGGGTCCAACGTACGGTAACGACGTCGCGCTCCCGTTGCTGCCTGACCTGCGAGGGTCGATGCGGGCATGATGGGCCGTGGCGCTAGACCGCTCGCACATCGACGAGGACATGACCCAGCCCGACTGGCACGCGTGGCACCAGCCGTACGGCGATCCGGACTCCGCGCTGTCCAAGCGCCTGCGCGCCGTGCAGGAACAGATCGGGCGCGCGCTGGACCGCTGCCCGGCCGGTCCGATCCAGGCCATCAGCCTGTGCGCCGGTCAGGGCCAGGATCTGCTCGGGGTGCTAGCCGCCCATCGCCGAGCCGCCGACGTGACCGCGCTGCTGGTCGAGCAGGACCCGCGCAACGTCGCTGCGGCCCGTGGGTCCGTTGCTGCCGGCGGGCTCGCCGGCCGGGTCACGGTCGCCGAGGCCGACGCCGCCCGGACCGAGCTGTATCGCGATGTCGTCCCGGCCGATCTCGTGCTGGTTTGCGGCGTGCTCGGCAATATCAGCGACACCGACGTCGAGCGCACCATCGGCTTCTGCCGCCAGCTGTGCCACCCCGGCGGCACCGTGATCTGGACCAGGCACCGCAACCCACCGGACCTGGTCCCGGCGATCTGCGGCTGGTTCGAGCGCCACGGCTTCGAGCAGGTGTGGCTGTCCGGGCCGGCAGAGCCGTTCGGCGCCGGTGCCCACTGCCTCGCCGCGCCCACCGAACCGCTGCGCTACCCGGATCGCATGTTCACGTTCGTCCGCACCGCGTGACGCGTCACTGCGTGTACGCCGACAGTTCCACCGCCTTGACCGTGGCCCACACCAGCGTGCCCGGTACCAGCTCCAGCTCGGCCAGCGCGCCCGGGGTGACCTCCGCGACCAGCGGCACCGGACCATCCAACTGCACCCGCACCCGGTCCCGGTCGACCTCGACATCGCAGACCGTGGCCGGCCAGACGTTGCGCGGGCTGCCGGCCGGCTTCTCCCGGTAGACCGCCACCGCCTGCGGCCGCACCGCGACCACGACCTCGTCACCGGGCACCGGGTCGGCCACTACCAGTTCGGAGCCGGATTCCAGCCGCACCAGATGCGGCCCGGCCGCGGTGCCGTGCAGCAGGTTGACCCCGACCAGTTCCGCGACATACCGGGACCGCGGATGCCGGGCGACCTCAGACACCGTCCCGGACTGGATGACCCGGCCGTCCTCGACCACGATCAACCGGTCGGCCAGCACCATCGCGTCGACCGGATCGTGCGTGACCAGGATCCGGGCGCCGCCGAACGTGGCCAGGTGGCGCCGGAGCGACGTGCGCACCTGCACCCTGGTTCGCGCGTCGAGCGCGGCCAGCGGCTCGTCCAGCAACAGCAGCCGGGGCGAGGTGGCCAGCGCCCTGGCCAGTGCGACCCGCTGGGACTGCCCACCGGACAGGGCCCGGGGCCGGTTGGCCGCGTGCTCGGCGAGCCCGAACCGGTCCAACCAGCCCGCCGCGGCGGCCCGGGCCGCCGGCTTGGCCAGGCCGCGGGCACGTAGCCCGAACGCGACGTTGTCCAGCGCCGACATCCGTGGGAACAGCAGGTAGTCCTGGAACACCACGCCGATCGGCCGGTCCGCGGTCGGTACGAACACGCCGGCGGCCGGATCGTCGAGCGCCAACCCGTCCACTTCGATCCGGCCCCGGTCGATTGCGAGCAAACCGGCGATGGCCCGCAGGATCGTGGTCTTGCCGGCGCCGTTCGGGCCGAGCAGCGCGACCGTCTCGCCGTCGGCCGCGTCCACCCCGACCTCGATGTCGAGAGAGCCGATCCGCAGCTCGATCCAGGCGGTGAACATGACCGTGTCTAGGCGCCGAGCCAGCGGTCCCGCATCGGCACCAGGACCGCGAGCGAGACCATGATCAGCAACAGGCTGAGCGCGATCGCGGCCTGCCGGTCGCCGGACTCCAACGCCAGGAACACCGCCAGCGGCATGGTCTGGGTGCGGCCCTGCAGGTTGCCGGCAAACGTCACGGTGGCGCCGAACTCGCCGAGCGCGCGGGCCCAGCAGAGCACCGCACCGGCCACGATGGACGGCGCCACCATCGGCAGCGTGATCCGGCGGAACACCGTCCACTGCGACGCGCCGAGTGTGGCCGCGGCGTCCTCGTAGCGCCGGTCCATCGAGCGCAGCCCGGCCTCGACGGTAATGATCAGGAACGGCATCGCCACGAACGTGTTCGCGACGATCACGCCCCAGGCGGAGTAGGGCAGCAGTAGCCCGGTCTGGTCGTACACCGACTCGCCCAGCAACCCGCGCCGGCCGAACGCGAACAGCAGCGCGGCGCCGCCGACCACCGGCGGGAGCACCATCGGCAGCAGCACCACGGCCCGGACCGCGGACCGGCCGGGAAATCGCTGCCGGGCCAGCAGCCAGGCCAGCGGGGTGCCGAGCACCAGCGCGGCACCGGTGGCAGCCAGCGAGGTCAGCAGCGACAAGCGCAGTGCATCGGTCACCACCGGCCGCCCGACCAGCTCGCCCAGGCCGCTCCACGGCGTGCGTTGCAGCAGCGCGAGGAACGGCATGACCAGGAACGCCACCGCGACCGTGCCGAGCGCCAGCAGCAGCCACGGCGGTCGGGCCCGGGCCCGGTTGGCTGATCCTGACGTCACGCCGGGCCGAAGCCGAACGATTCGAGTACCCGCTGGCCGGCCGGGGACCGCACGTACCCGACGAACGCGGTCGCGAGATCGGCATGATCGGAACCGCTCAACGCCACGATCGGGTAGGTGGCGACCACGTTCTGGCCGGCCGGGATTTCGATGCCCCGCACCGCGTCACCGGCGGCCAGCACGTCGGTGTGGTAGACGATGCCGGCGTCCAGGTCACCGTTCTCGACCTTGGTGAGCAGGCTGCGCACGTCCGGTTCGTTCGTGTCGATCGATGGGGTGACCCCGGCCTTGGCCAGCGCCTCCAGGCCGAACTGGCCGCACGGCACTTCCTCCGCGCACAACCCGATCAGCAGCTCCGCCTTGCCGAAGTCGGACAACCCGGCCACCTGCCCCGGGTTGTCCGACGGCACCGCGATCTGCAGCACGTTGGTCACGAACGGAGTCGGGCCGGTGGCCAGCCCGGCATCGACGACCTGCGTCATGTTGGACTCGTTCGCCGACGCGAACACGTCCGCCGGCGCACCGCCGATGATCTGCTCGCGCAGCGCGGACGAGGCGGCGAAGTTGAACTCGACGGTGACCCCGGGATGGGCAGCCTTGAACCGGTCGCCGAGTTGCGTGAACGCGTCGGTCAGCGACGCCGCGGCGAAGACGGTCAGCGTGCCGCCGGCCGGGGTGGCACCAGTCGGGGTGGCCGGGCCGGCGCCACCACCGGTGTCACTGCAGCCAGCGAGCAGCACGGCGGTCGCGAGGATCAGGGCGAGCTTCAGCTTCATTGCGGCGCCGGCACCTCGACTACGACGTTGGTGGACTTGACGACGGCCACCGCGAGCACGCCCGGTTCGAGGCCGAGCTCCTCGGCCGCCTGCGCAGTCATCAGCGAGACCACCCGGTGCGGACCGGCCTGCATCTCGACCTTCGCGACGATCTCGTCGGCGATCACCGAGGTCACGATGCCCGGGAACCGGTTACGGGCCGAGCGACCGACGATGACCTCATCTCCCTGCTCCGGCGCATGCTCGGCAAGAAACCTGGCCAGCGAAGCGCCGTCGATCAGCCGCTGCCCGCCCTCGGTACGGCGGGTTTCCAGCTGCCCACCGTCGGCCCAGCGCCGGACCGTGTCGACGCTGACGCCGAGGATCGCGGCCACCTGCCCGGGACGATAGCTGGGGATCATCCGACAACTGTAGGAGGCGAAGCTGGCTTCTGCAAGGTATGAGACGCCGTGGTAGCCGCAACCACTAGCTGCAGTCGTGTCGTAGGTAGCAGGAGCGAGGTTCAGGCGTCCCTGCGTTGGAGCACGACGAATGCTCCAATCAAGGCCGCCGCTGCCCAGATCGCCAGCACCCCGAGTCCGGCCCAGACCCCGATCGGGACGCTGTCGACTCGCTCCACGGTGCGCTGGATGGCCAGCCCCGCGCTCATCGGGCTGTAGCGCTGGAACAGCTCCCGCGCGCTCTCCGGCAGCACCAGTCCCATGATGAACGGCACGAACAGTAGCCCGAGCACAGTGGTGACGGCGGCCGCCGTATGCCGCACGATCACCCCGATGCCAAGGCTGAGCAGCCCGACCAGGGCGAGGTAGAGCCCGGAGCCGATGACCGCGCGAGCGACCGGCTCGTCGGTCAGCGAGGCGATCGGGTAGCCCTGCTCGGGCACGAACCCGTTGCCGTGCATGAGCGGCTGAGACAGGAAGAACGCGGCTAGCGCGGCGCCCAGGCCGGCCAGCAGGCACAGCCCGCCCACCACGGTGATCTTGCCGGCCAGCACCCGGCCGCGCCGCGGCATCGCGGTCAGCGTGGTCCGGATCGTGCCGGTGGCGTATTCACTGGTGATCGCGAGCGCCGCGAACGCCGCTATCCCAATCTGTCCGAACGCGATCCCGGACAGCCCGTTGAGGATGACGTCCTCGTCACCGCATCCGGGGGCGCCAGGGGCGCAGCCCGGTGCCGAGCCAGACGTATCCACCGACACGGCCACCACGTAGCTGAGCAGCAGTGTCAGGCCGACCGTTGCCAGCAGCGACCACCCGGTGCTCGGCAGCGAGCGTAGCTTGGTGAGCTCGGCGCGCATGACCCGACCAGACATCAGGCATCCCTCCGCTTCAACAGCCAGCCCGCGGCAAGCAGTGCCGCAACCGTCCATCCGCACAGCACCGCGAGCCCGGCCCACGGCCCGATCGCGGTATCCAGCCGTTCCCTGGTCTGCTGGATGGCCATGCCGGCGATCGGCGTGGTCCGGCGCACCCACACCGCAACGGTCTCGGGCATGAGTGGCGAGCCCGGTTCGGCGGCGATCAGCGGCACCAGTGTGAGCGCCACCATGATGCTGATCGCGGCGCCGGCCCGACGCAGGATCATCCCGACGCCGAGGCTCAGCAGCGCCAGCAAGGTAAGAAACGCCCCGGTGCCGATTACCGCCCGCAGCACCGGCTCGGTGGCCAGCGACGGGGGTGGGTAAGCGGGCGCGACGTAGCCGTTGCTCTGCAGCAGCGGTTGACTTACCAGGAACGACGCGAAGCTGGCAAGCAACCCGGATGCGGCCATCGCCATTCCCAGCACCGCGGCCTTTGCGGCCAGCACCCGCCGGCGCCGGGGCACAGCGGCGAACGTGGTCCGGATCAGGCCGGTCGCGTACTCCGAGGTTCCCACCACGGCGCCGAGGGTGATGACCGCGAGCTGGCCGAGATACACCCCGCGCAGGCTGTTCACGACGACGTCGTCGTCGCCCTGGCCGGCTTCGGTGGCGTCGGTTCCGCCCACGGCCGCGAAGAACGCGGTAAGCCCCACGGTCAGCACGACCACCAGGATGATCCCCCAGCGGGTGCCACGCACCGACCAGAACTTTGTCCACTCGGCTCGCAGCAGGCTCATCGGGACTCCCGGGTGCGACCCGCGGCAAAGTCCACAGCGTCCTTGGTGAGTTGCAGATAGGCCTGCTCGAGAGTCGCCCGGTGCGGGGTCAGCTCGTGCAGCGGCAGCGCGTTCGCAGCGGCCAGCTCCGCCACTCGCGGCGCTGGCAGCCCGGTGACGGTGAGCTCGTCCGCACCGCTTGAGGTCACTACCGCACCGGCCCCGGCCAGCACGCTCATCAGCTCCGGCCCACGAGGCGTTCGCACGGTCACGCTGCCGTTCGAGGCGGCGCGCAGCAGCTCGGCGACGCTGGTGTCCGCGATCAGCCGGCCGCGGCCGATGACGATCAGGTGATCGGCGGTGTCTTCCAGCTCGCTCATCAGATGGCTGGAGACGAACACCGCGCGGCCTTCCGCGGCCAGCGAGCGAAGGAAGCCGCGGATCCAGACCACGCCCTCAGGATCAAGCCCGTTCACCGGCTCGTCGAAGATCAGGATCGGTGGGTCACCGAGCAATGCCGCGGCGATCCCCAGCCGCTGGCGCATGCCGAGCGAGAACCCACCGGCCCGGCGCCGGGCCACGTCCGACAGGCCGACCAGCTCCAGCACCTCGGTCACCCGGTCGCGGGGCAGGTCGTTGCTTTGCGCGAGCCAGAGCAGATGGTGGTCGGCCCGCCGGCCCGGATGCAGCGCCGCCGCGTCGAGCAGCGCCCCGACCTCGCGCAATGGTGTGCCCAGCTGACCGTACGGCTGGCCGTGCACCAGCGCGCTGCCCCGGTTGGGTGCGTCCAGGCCGAGCACAATCCGCATCGTGGTGGACTTGCCGGCGCCGTTAGGCCCGACGAAACCGGTGACCTCGCCGGACCGCACCTGGAAGGACAGGTCGTCCACAGCAATGGTCCGGCCGTACCGCTTGGTGAGGCCGCGTGCCTCGATCAACGCATCCATGCGCTCGACGCTACGGAGCGGGCCGAGCCTAGTCGTCCCGCTGCGGAGCTGTCTTCACACCGCTCGGATCGGTGATCCGCGCCGGCCCGCTCCCCCACCGGGAGTACCCGCAAAGTCCCGATCCGGAGGGACGCGCCGGGCCGGGTACCGGGAAAGAATGTCGACGTGAACGGCACAACACAGCTTCCTCCCGCAATCACGAACGGGCTCGCCACCGCTCGCCGCATCCTGGCCGGGCCGGACGGATTCGTCGTGCTCGCGCTGGTGCTCGGGCTCGCCGGGCTGGTGGAGTCGGTGATCTACACGGCCGAGTCCGGCGACCGAACCACCGCGTCCCTGCTGGCGATGTTCGGCACCCTGCCACTGGCCCTGTTGCGAACGCGCTGGGCCTGGTTGGGTGTGCTGGTCGTCACGCTCGCCACCGTGATCGCGCTGGCCGACCCGGCGCCGCTGACCATCGCCGGCGCGATCGGCCAGCTGATCGTCGCATACGGGGTGGCGGTGCGATACTCGCGCGGCGTGTCCGCGCTGGTCGCTGCGCCGTTCGCCCTGAACGCCGTCAGTCCGCTATCCGGCAACGACTCCGCGCTGTCCGGGCTGCTCATGCTCGTCATCGTGGTCGCCGCGCTGATCCTCGGCGATGCCCAGCGGCAGCGCAGCCAGGTGGTCGCCGAGCGGGACGAAACCCGCCGCGCGATGGCGGACACGCTGCGAGATCGGGCCGCCGCCCAGGAGCGGAACCGGATCGCCAGGGAGCTGCACGATGTGGTCGCGCACCACCTATCGATGATCGCTATCCAGGCCGAGACCGCGCGGCTTGCTACGCCCGGCATGCCGGCCGAGGGCCAAGAGCAGCTGGCCGGCATCGGCGGGACCGCCAGGGATGCGCTGACCGAGATGCGGCGGCTGCTCGGTGTGCTACGAGTCGACGTCGACGGGGTGGCCGAGCTCTCGCCGCAACCGGGCCTGGATCGGATCGACGAGCTGATCGAGGCGGCCCGCGCTGCCGGTACGCCGGTCCGGCTCACGCTGAGCGGGGCTCCGGTACCGCTCCCGGTCGGCGTCGACCTGTCGGCGTACCGGATCGTCCAGGAGGCGTTGACGAACGCCCGCCAGCACGCGCCAGGCGCGGGCGTCGAGGTAGAGGTGGCGTACACCGAGGACCTGCTGCGGCTGCGGATCCGCGACGACGGGCCGGGGTCGACGCAGGCCAATCCGAGTGGGCATGGGTTGCACGGGATGCGCGAGCGCGCCGCGCTGGCGGGCGGGACGCTCGCCGCCGGTCCAGCCGAGTCCGGCGGGTTCCTGGTCGAGGCGACGCTACCGGTCAGCGAGCCGGCGACGTGATCGGCACCGGTCCGCCGATCCGGGTGCTCATCGCCGACGATCAGGAGATCGTCCGCGCCGGGTTCAGCGCGCTGCTTGGCACCCAGCCCGACCTCGAGGTCGTCGGCAGTGCCGCTGACGGCGCCGAAGCGGTTCGACTGTGCCGCCAGGTACATCCCGATGTCGTACTCATGGACGTCCGGATGCCGACCATGGACGGTATCGAGGCGACCCGCCGGATCACCGCCGGATCGGAGCCCGGGACCGGGACACGCGTCCTGATGCTCACGACGTTCGATCTCGACGAGTACGTCTACGAGGCGCTGCGGTCCGGTGCCAGCGGGTTCCTGCTCAAAGACGTCGCGGCCGAGCGGCTGTTCGAAGCGGTCCGGATCATCGCCGCCGGCGACGCGCTGCTCGCACCGACGGTAACCCGCCGGCTGATCAGCGAGTTCGCCCGGTTGCGCCCGAACCCGCCGGCCCAGCCCGACGTGTTGCACGAGCTGACCCCGCGGGAGACCGAGGTGCTGCGGCTGGTGGCCGAGGGGTTGTCCAACGGCGAGATCGCCGAGCGGCTGGTGGTCGGCGAGGAGACGGTCAAAACGCACGTGAGCCGCATCCTTACCAAGCTGGGCCTGCGCGACCGCACTCAGGCCGTGGTCACCGCCTACGAGTCCGGGCTGGTCATCCCCCGCGCCCAGCAATGACGCCGGGCGCCAGCTCGTGATCGAACACGGTCTGGCCGGACGCGGTTTCCACGATCAGCCGGACCCGGACTGCGTCGATCGCCTGCGCGGTTACCATGACCTGCGGTTGAGCCAGCCACCGGCCGCGCGGGCGGCGCGGACCGAGCAGCGCGACCAGCGAGTCGCCGGGCAGGCCGAGGATATCCTCCAGCTCGCGCACCGCCCGCATTGACGGCACCCGCTCCGGCCGGCAGCGGCCGCGCTGCCAGTTGCTCAGGCTGGCCAGGCTGGTGCGAACACCGCGCTCCAGCAGCCTGACCCGAAGGCGGTCCAGGGTGAGCCCGCGGGAACGGATCGCCAGCCGAAGCGCGTGCTCGAACGGGCCGGTGCGTAATGCCACGGCCAGCTCGGCGGTGGCCCCCCGGCGGCGCCGGGACGCCGCCGCAGCCGTCGGCTCAGGCATACCGCGCCCTCCTGCGTACGCCGATGCGCAGCGCTAGCCCGCTTGGGATCGGTCTACCCAGATCCGCGCGGCCTGAGCGCCCCGGCGCACGATCGTTCTGCCGGACAACCGTGCCGTGCGGCCTGGGGTTATCCGGAACGGAAGAGGCCAGGAGACCGCACTGGCAACCGCACCGCGGCTCACTAGCGTGGATCACGTGACGACATCGCTGCTGAATCGCTACGGTCCGCTGCGGCCGCTCGCCGACATGCAGACCTATCGCACCCTGCTGTTCCTCGTGACCGGGGTGCCGCTGGGCGCGCTCTGGCTGGCCATGCTGATCGCCGGTTGGGCCCTCACGGTTGCGCTCGCCATCACCCCGCTGGTGATCGTTGTCCTGCTGGGGTTCAGCGCCGCCATCGCGCTGGCCGGGCTGGCCGAGCGCGCCATCGCCAGAGATCTGCTCGGCGCGCCCGGAGGCCCACGCCGGCGGGCTGCCAAGGCGAGCGGGTACTGGCGGCGCGGGGCCGTCGTGCTCAAGGCTGCGGTGTTCTGGAGGACCCAGGTATACCTGCTGGCGCGGTTCCTGCTCGGGCTGCCGATGGCAATCGTCGAGTTGGCCCTCTTCGCGCAGGGCTTGTTCATCGCAACCGCGCCGATCCACTACCGGTGGGTGCCCCAGGACGGCGGGCAGCATGGGCTCGACTTCGGCTTCTGGCTCGTCGACACCCTGCCCGAGGCGCTCTTGTTGGTGCCGGTCGGCCTGCTGCTAGTCATCACCGCCGCAAATCTCGCGATCCCGTTCACCGCGCTCTGGCGCGGACTCTCCTACGCTCTTCTGGGAGGCACCATGACCGACGTAGACTCCGCCGG
>DATAFN010000034.1:0-7978 GCA_036257435.1 Actinomycetes bacterium | reverse complement strand
AACGGCACGCTCAAGCACATGATCGAGAACGGTTGGCTGGACCGGCGGTTCATCGATCGGCACACCTCGGGGTACGACCAGTTGGTGGCCGCGGTGGCCGGCCAATCCTGGGAAGAGCTAGCCGCGGGAGCCGGTACCACTAGCGAGGAGATGCACGCCTTCGCCCGGATGCTGCACGAGGCCGACCGCGCGGTGCTGGTGTGGAGCATGGGGGTGACCCAGCACGCCGAGGCGGAAGACACGGTTCGCGCCATCATCAACCTCGGCCTGGCCAAGGGGTACGTCGGCCGCGAGGGATGTGGGCTGATGCCGATCCGCGGACACTCCGGGGTGCAGGGCGGAGCCGAGATGGGCGCGTATGCGACCGCACTGCCAGGTGGGCTGCCGGTCACCGAGCGGACCGCGGCGCAGCTGGGCCGGGTCTGGGGGTTCGAGGTGCCGGATCGGCCGGGCCGGACCGCGCCGGAGATGATCGACGCCGCGTTCGCCGGCGAGCTCGACGTGTTCATCAGCTCGGGCGGCAACTTCCTCGAGGTGCTGCCCGACCCGACCTACTGCGCGAGCGCGCTGGCCCGGATGCCGTTGCGGGTACACATCGACATCTGCCTATCCAGCCAGATGCTCACCGAGCCTGGCGAGGAGGTGCTGGTCTTGCCCGCGCAAACCAGGTACGAGGTCGCGGGTGGCGTCACCGAGACGTCGACCGAGCGCCGGATCATCTTCAGCCCGCAGGTGGAGGCGCCGTCGCCGGTGGTCGCTGCGGCCCGCCCCGAGTGGCAGATCTTCACCGAGATCGCCGCCAGAGCCCGACCCGAGCTTGCCGACGCGGTGCGCTTCGCCGGCACCGCCGCGATCCGGGAGGAGATCGCGCAGGTGGTGCCGATGTACGCGGGGATCGAGACGCTGCAGCGATTTGGCGACTCGGTCCAGTACGGCGGACCGCACCTGTGCGCCGGCTGGCAGTTTCCGACCGCGGACGGCAAGGCCCACTTCAGTGCCGTGCCGCTGCCCAAGCGGGCGGCGCGCGAGCCGGACGAGTTCGTGCTCGCGACCCGGCGCGGCAAGCAGTTCAACAGCATGGTTCAGGAGCGGCAGGACGCGCTGACCGGCGCGGCCAGGGAAAGCGTGCTGATCAACTCGGCCGACGCCGACCGGCTGGGGCTCGCCGACGGGGACGCGGTGACGGTGAGCAGCTCGGCCGGATCGTTGCCGGGGCGCATCATGCTCGCGCCGATGGCGTCGGGGAATGTGCAGATGCACTGGCCGGAGGCCGAGGTGTTGCTGGATCGGCGGCGCCGGTCGCCGCAGGCGCGCATCCCCGACTACAACGCAGTGGTACGGATCGCGCGGCGATGACCTCCGATACCTCCGAGCGGGTGCCGCGACCGGGTCCGAGCACTCGGGCCCGGGTCCGGGTGCTGACCGCCGCCGGATCCGAGGACCGCGCCGACACGCTGGCGACCGAGGAACCGATGGAGATCCGGCTGCAGACGCCGGACGGATCGCAGCAGACGGTAGCGGTGACCATGCGAACTCCCGGTCGGGACTTCGAGCTGGCCGCCGGGTTCCTGTTCGGGGAGGGCGTGCTCTCCGGTCCCGATCAGGTGCGCCGGATCAGCTACTGCGCCGACCCGGACCTGACCGAGGAGGAGCGCTACAACATAGTCACGGTCGATCTGACCGGACCGCTGCCCGAGCTGCCGGCCCTCGAGCGACACTTCATGATCAACAGTGCCTGCGGAGTCTGCGGCAAGGAGAGCCTGGAGGCCTTGCGGTTGCGTGGGTGCGCACCGGTCGGCGCCGGGCCGATGCTGCGACCGGACGTGGTCTGGGAGCTGCCGGACCGGCTGCGGTCGGCCCAGGCGGTGTTCGCCCGGACCGGTGGGCTGCATGCCGCCGGGCTGTTCAACGCGGCCGGTGAGCTGCTTGCGGTGCGCGAGGACATCGGCCGGCACAACGCAGTCGACAAGCTCATCGGCTGGGCGTTCCTGACCGGGCAGCTGCCACTGGACGCCTATCTGTTGCTGGTCAGCGGCCGGGCCAGCTACGAGATCATGCAGAAGGCGCTGGCCGCACGGATCCCGACGGTCGCCGCGGTGTCCGCGCCGTCGTCGCTGGCGGTCGAGCTGGCCAGGGACTTCGAGATGACTCTGATCGGGTTCGTGCGCGGGCGCCGGTTCAACGTGTACGCCGACCACGGCCGGATCGAGCCCGGCTAGGCCGGACGTAGGTGGGCTACCCGGCCCGTCCCGGTGGTTACCGCATCGACCGGGTAACGTCCGACGGTGTTCGGGGGACAGCGATAGCCTCTGCGGAATCGCCGGCCGAGTCCTCCGCCAGCGCCGTGCGGTGAAAGGGTGAGCGGGTCGGTGCGCATCGCAAGGTTCACGATGACCGAGGGCGAGCCGCGCTACGGCGTCGTCGAGGGCGAGACAGGCGACGAGGTGGTCGCCGAGATCGTCGGCGATCCGCTCTACCGACCGATCCAGTTCACCGGCGATCGGCACCGGCTGCTCGATGTGCGACTGCTCGCGCCGGTCCTCCCGCGCAGCAAGATCGTCGGGGTCGGCCGGAACTACCCGGATCACGCGGCCGAGATGGGCGGCGCGACGCCGCCCGAGCCGGTGCTGTTCCTCAAGCCGAACACCGCGGTGATCGGACCGAACGACGGCATCACCTACCCGAGCGCGTCTCGCGAGGTGCACTACGAGGGTGAGCTTGCAGTCGTGATCGGCCGGATTTGCCGGGACGTGCCGGTGAACCGGACCGCAGAGGTCGTGTTCGGTTACACCTGCGGCAACGACGTCACCGCTCGGGACCTGCAGCGCCGGGACGGGCAGTGGTCGCGGGCCAAAGGATTCGACACGTTCGCCCCGCTCGGCCCATGGATCGAGACCGAGTTCGACCCAGCCGACCGGGAGCTGTCGACCAGCCTCAACGGCGAGCGCAAGCAGCTCGGCAGGACCAAGGACATGACCTTCCCGGTCGCCGCACTGATCTCCTACATCTCGCAGGCCTTCACCCTGCTGCCCGGCGACGTGATCTTCACCGGCACCCCGGCCGGGGTCGGCCCGATGCGGCCCGGGGACGAGGTCGCGGTCACCGTCGAGGGCATCGGCACTCTCACCAACCGGGTGGTCTCCCGTGACTGACAAACCCGTGCGCGTCAGGTTCGCACCCTCGCCGAGCGGTGACCTGCATGTGGGCAACATCCGCACCGGGCTCTACTCCTGGGCCTACGCACGGCACACCGACGGCACGTTCGTGTTCCGGATCGAGGACACCGACCGGACCCGGGTCACCGACGAGTACATCCATGCGGCCATCGAGTCGATGCGCTGGCTCGGCCTGGACTGGGACGAGGGTCCGGAGGTTGGCGGTCCGTACGGTCCGTACCTGCAGAGCGAGCGGATGGACCGCTACCGCGAGTGGACGACCAAGTTCCTTGCCGAGGGTCACGCGTACCACTGCTACTGCACGCCGGAGGAGCTGGAGGAGCGGCGGGAGGCGGCCAGGGCGGCCGGGCTGCCGCCGGGATACGACGGGCGGTGCCGCACTCTGACCGCACAGGAGCGGGGCGCGTTCGAGGCGGCCGGCCGGATGCCGACGGTGCGGTTCCGGATGCCGGAGGGCACCACCAGGTTCACCGACCTGGTCCGCGGCGAGGTCAGCATCGAGAACCGGTTCGTGCCGGATTTCGTGCTGGTGCGCGCCGACGGCTACCCGCTCTACACGCTGGCGGTCGCGGTTGACGACGTGCTCATGGAGATCACCCACGTGATCCGCGGCGAGGACCTGCTGTCCTCGACGCCGCGGCAGCTGGCCGTGTACCGGGCGATGGGGGTGGCCGAGGATGATCTGCCGCGGTTCGCCCACCTGCCGTTCGTGATGGGTCAGGACAACGCGAAGCTGTCCAAGCGGCACGGCGCCATCACTATCGGCTGGTACCGCCAGCATGGTTTCTTGCCCGAGGCGATGTGCAACTACCTCGCGCTGCTGGGCTGGTCGCCGGGCGAGGATCGGGAGTTCTTCAGCTTGCCGGAGATGGCCCGCGACTTCACCCTCGAGCGGGTCAACCGCAATGCCGCGCGGTTCGACATGAAGAAGCTCGAGGCGATGAACGGCGACTGGATCCGGGCGCTCGATCCGGCTGACTTCGCCGCCCGGATCACCCCGGTCCTGCAGACCGCCGGGCTGGTGGCGCACCCGCCGACGGACTCCGAGCAGCAGATCATCGAAGGTGGTGCGCCGCTGATCCAGGAGCGTACGGTCCGGCTGACCGATGCGATCGACATGCTCGGCTTCCTGCTGGTGGACGAGGCGCACTTCTCGGTCGAGCCGGAGGCGGCGGCCCGGCTGTTGACGCCGGAGTCCAGGCCCGCGCTGGAGGCGGCAGTCAGCGCGCTCTACGATGTCGATCGGTGGGTGGCAGCGAACATCGAGCGCGCGTTGCGGACCGCGCTGGTCGACAAGCTGGGGCTGAAGCCGAAGGTGGCGTTCTCGCCGGTGCGGGTCGCGGTCTCCGGCCGCCGGGTTTCCCCGCCCCTGTTCGAGTCGCTCGAGTTGCTCGGCCGCAAGCGCACGCTGGCCAGGCTGAACGCCGCGCTGGACCGGATCCCGTTCGGCTGAACGTGATCGTGGGGTAGCTCGCCGTGGCCGTCAGCACTGGCTGGATCATGATCCACCGGTTTGGCCGGCATGCCGGGGTCCGGTATCCTCGTCATCGGCTCGTCGCCGTGGGCGGAGTGCCGATGGGGTATGGGGTAATTGGCAGCCCGACGGATTCTGGCTCCGTTAGTCTAGGTTCGAGTCCTGGTACCCCAGCTCGATTGAATCGCTTCCGACCAGTCGGATACGGTTCCAGTCCGCGGTCGTGTGCCGCGACGGCCCCGTTGTGTAGCGGCCTAGCACGCTGCCCTCTCAAGGCAGTAGCGCCGGTTCGAATCCGGTCGGGGCTACCAAAATGACCCGCCGACCTCTAGGTGGTCGGCGGGTTTCGCGTTCCTGGCCGACCGGATCGAATCGCGTCGCCTCGCCCGACTCGAACCTGTGGATGCTCGGGCCATCCTCGATTCGAGGACTGTAGAAACAATGTCAGGAGGTTGGCACCTTGGCTAGACGTGTGTCAACTTAGAGGTATGTCGAAAAAGATCCTGCTGCCGGTCTTCGAGTCCGCGGCGGCGTGCTGCTCACCGGTCACGACGGAGCCGCTGGCCGAGGAGCAGGCCAATGATCTGGCCGTCATGTTCAAGGCGCTGGCCGATCCGGTCCGGCTACGGCTGTTCTCACTGATCGCCGCCCGGGGCGGCGACGAGGCGTGCGTATGCGACCTCACCGAGACGTTCCAGCTCAGCGGACCGACGATGTCCTACCACCTGAAGGTGCTGCGCGAAGCTGGACTGGTCAGCTCGGAGCGCCGCGGCACCTGGGTGTACTACCGGCTGGTTCCGCTAGCCCTCGAGCAGCTGGCGGCGGTGCTCACCCCGACCCCGGCGTTGGCCGGCCGGCTCTGACCCCCGGCCGCCTCCCCGCTACTTCGCACGGCGCAGGGCCTCAGTGAGCTTCTGCGCGGCCACCGTTACCGCGGTCGCGTGTAGCCGGCCGGGCTGCCGGGTCAGCCGCTCGATCGGTCCGGAGACCGAGACCGCCGCGACCACCCGGTTCGATGGCCCCCTTACCGGCGCCGATACCGAGGCGACCCCGGGCTCCCGCTCGGCGACGGACTGGGCCCAACCCCGCCGGCGCACGCCGGCCAGCGTGGCGGCGGTGAACTTCGCATCCCGCAGCCCGCGATGCAGCCGGTCCGGCTCCTCCCAGGCCAGCAGCACGTGTGCGGCCGAGCCCGCGGTCATCGAAAGCGCGGCACCGACCGGAACCGTGTCGCGCAGCCCGGCGGGCCGTTCCGACGCTGCCACGCACACCCGCAGGTGGCCCTGCCGGCGGAACAGCTGAGCGCTCTCCCCGGTCTCGTCCCGTAACAGCGCCAGCACCGGGACGGCGGCCGCCAGCAGCCGGTCCTCCCCGGCCGAGGCGGCGAGCTCGCCGAGCCGTGGCCCCAACACGAACCGGCCCTGGATATCCCGAGCCACCAGCCGATGATGCTCGAGCGCGACTGCGAGCCGATGCGCTGTCGGCCGCGCCAGCCCGGTGGCGCTTACCAGGTTCGCCAGCGTGGCCGGTCCGGCCTCGAGTGCGCCCAGTACCACGGCCGCTTTGTCCAGCACACCGACACCGCTACGGTTGTCCATGTTCTGATACTGCCGTCTCGTTATCCGAGATAGCAAGGGCTGGACCGGGTACTGTCGCAGCCGGCCGGATATCCTCGCCGGCTACCGCTAAGGAGTCGGTCGGATGGGTCGAACGCTGGCGGAGAAGATCTGGGACGCCCACGTCGTGCGGTCCGCGCCGGGCGAGCCCGACCTCATCTACATCGATATGCATCTGGTCCACGAGGTGACCAGTCCGCAGGCGTTCGACGGCCTGCGAACAGCCGGCCGCCGGGTCCGCAGGCCGGACCTGACCGTGGCCACCGAGGACCACAACGTGCCCACCGACACCGTTGCCGGGCCGATCTCCGATGCGGTGTCCCGGACGCAGGTGGAGGCACTACGCCGCAACTGCGCCGAGTTCGGCATTCGACTGCACCCGATGGGCTCGGCCGAGCAGGGCATCGTGCACGTGATCGGCCCGCAACTGGGCATCAGCCAGCCGGGCATGACGATCGTGTGCGGCGACTCGCACACCAGCACGCATGGCGCCTTCGGCGCGATCGCGTTCGGGATCGGCACTAGCGAGGTCGAGCACATCCTGGCTACGCAGACACTGCCGGTCCGGCGGCCGGCCACCATGGCGACCACGGTGTCCGGGCGGCTCCCGGTCGGGGTGACCGCGAAGGATCTGATCCTCGCCGTGATTGCCAGGATCGGCCCCAACGGCGCTCAGGGTCATGTGATCGAGTACCGCGGCGAGGCGATCCGGGCCCTGTCGATGGAGGCCAGGATGACGGTGTGCAACATGTCCATCGAGGCCGGCGCGCGAGCCGGTTTGATCGCACCGGACGATGCGACGTACGGCTACCTGCGCGGCCGCCCGCACGCTCCGGCCGGCGCGGACTGGGAGGTGGCGCTGGCGCATTGGCGGACGCTGCACACCGATCCGGACGCGGCATTCGACTGCGAGGTGGTCATCGACGCGAGCGCGCTCAGCCCATACGTGACCTGGGGAACCAACCCGGGCCAGGCGGTGCCGTTGACGGAGGTAGTGCCGGACCCGGAGAGCATCGCCGATCCGGTCGAGCGGGCGGCCGCCGAGAACGCGCTGAAGTACATGGATCTGGTACCGGGTACGCCGTTGCGCTCCATCCCGGTGGACACCGTGTTCGTCGGCTCATGCACGAACGGCCGGATCGAGGATCTCCGAGCTGTTGCGGCTGTGCTGACCGGCCGGCGGGTCGCCGACGGGGTACGGATGCTCGTGGTGCCCGGCTCGACCCAGGTGCGTCAGCAGGCCGAGGCAGAGGGCCTCGATGCGGTCTTCATCGCGGCCGGAGCCGAGTGGCGGCACGCAGGTTGCTCGATGTGCCTGGCCATGAATCCGGACCGGTTGCTGCCCGGTCAGCGCAGCGCATCGACGTCCAACCGCAACTTCGAGGGACGCCAGGGTCCGGGTGGACGGACCCATCTCGTCTCGCCCCCGGTTGCCGCGGCCACCGCGGTCGCCGGCCGCCTCGCCGCGCCCACCGATCTCGCCTGAGTCTCATGCGTGACTGCCGCGCTAACGCCCGAGGAGCATCCGTGCAGCCATTCACCGTCCACGCCGGGCGAGCGGTGCCGCTGCGCCGCGCCAACGTGGACACCGACCAGATCATCCCGGCGGTCTACCTCAAGCGGATCACCCGCACCGGATTCGCCGACGGGCTGTTCGCGGCCTGGCGGCAGGATCCGGATGTCGTGCTGAACCGGCCGGTTCACGCCGGCGC
>DATAFN010000352.1:0-3416 GCA_036257435.1 Actinomycetes bacterium | reverse complement strand
GCGGTGTTCGGTGGCGCGGTCGCGCTGCGGCTACGGGTGGAGCGGCCGCTCCTGGTCGGGTCCGTAACGTGCCTTGCATTCTCGTTCGGCCCGCTGGCATTGGCTGCCGACTTACCGGTGCCGCTGTTGGTGATCGCGTCGTTCCTTGCCGGGGTCGGGCTGCTGATCTTCAACACGCTGTACGAGACGATGCTGCAGCGCCACATCCCGGCGGATCGGCTCGGCCGGGTCACCTCGTACGACTGGTTCGGCTCGCTGGCCGCTGCGCCGCTGGGATACGCGCTGGCCGCGCCGCTGGCCAACCTGGTCGGGGTGAGCGCGGCGCTGTGGATCGTGGGGCTGGGTGCGCTGACCGTGCTGGGCTCGATCATCGCGAACCCGAGCGTGCGCGCGTTGCGGGCCTTCCCGGTGGACGCCGATCGGGCCGGGTCGGATTCCCACGACCCGCTGCCAGCCGGTAGCGTCCGTGAGCCATGAGCCGTTCCGTACTCGTTACCGGTGGAAACCGGGGCATCGGGCTGGCGATCGCGCGCGGGTTCGCCGACGTCGGCGACCAGGTTGCGATCACGTACCGGACGGGCGAGCCGCCGGCCGGTCTGCTCGCAGTCAAGGCCGACGTCACCGACCCGGCCGCGGTGGACGCCGCGTTCAGCGAGGTCGAGGCCGCCCACGGGCCGGTCGAGGTGCTGGTCGCCAACGCCGGGATAACCAGGGACAAGCTGCTGCTGATGATGACCGACGAGGACTTCGGCGCGGTGCTGGAGACCAACCTGGCCGGGTCGTACCGGGTGGCCAAGCGAGCCGCGAAGACGATGATCCGGGCCAGGAAGGGCCGGATGATCTTCATCTCATCGGTGGTCGGGTTGCTCGGTTCGGCCGGGCAGGCGAACTACGCGGCCAGCAAGGCCGGTTTGGTCGGCTTCGCCCGCTCGGTGGCCCGCGAGCTCGGCTCGCGCAACATCACTGCGAACGTGGTGGCGCCCGGCTTCGTCGCCACCGATATGACCGCGGCACTACCGAAAGAGCGGCAGCAGGCCATCATCGGCCAGGTGCCGCTGGGCCGGTACGCGACCACGGCTGAGATCGCCGCGGTGGTGCGGTTCCTGGCCAGCGACGATGCGGCCTACATCACCGGCGCGGTCATCCCTGTCGACGGCGGACTCGGAATGGGGCACTGATGGGCATCCTGGACGGCAAACGCATCCTGGTCACCGGTGTGATCACCGATGCCTCGATCGCGTTCCACATCGCGCGGCTCGCACAGACCGAGGGCGCACAGGTGGTGCTGACCGGGTTCGGCCGGCTCAGCCTGGTCGAGCGGGTGGCTAAGCGGTTGCCGGCCGAGGCGCCGGTCATCGAGCTCGACGTCACCGATGACGCGCACCTGGCCGCGCTCGCCGACCGGGTCCGCGAGCACGTCGACGTCCTGGACGGAGTGGTGCACTCCATCGGGTACGCACCCGAGGCGGCGCTCGGCGGCAACTTCCTGAACACCGAGTGGCCGGACGTCGCTACCGCACTGCACATCTCGGCGTACTCGCTGAAGTCGTTGGCGATGGCCAGCCGGCGGCTGTTCGGCCCGAACGGCGCTTCCATCGTCGGGATGGACTTCGACGCGGCCGTGGCCTGGCCCAAGTACGACTGGATGGGCGTGGCCAAGGCCGCGCTCGAGTCGTGCGCCCGCTACCTGGCCCGCGACCTCGGCCCGTCCGGGGTCCGGGTGAATCTGGTGGCCGCCGGTCCGGTGCGGACCCTGGCGGCCAAGTCGATCCCCGGCTTCGACGAGTTCGAGGGAGTCTGGTCCACCCGCGCTCCCATCGGATGGGATCTGTCCGACCCGGAGCCCCCGGCCCGGGCGGTGGTTGCGCTGCTGTCCGACTGGTTCCCGCGGACCACCGGCGAGATCGTGCACGTGGACGGCGGCGTGCACGCGATGGGCGCCTAGCGCTCGTGCCCGATCTTCACTTCGAGCAGGTCCGGCCCGTAGGTGGCCACGCCGTCCTCTGCGACTGGCAGCGCATCCACAATCTGATCATCCCCACGGCTCCGCTGTCGATCGACGAGATCGGCGAGCGCGCTCGGCGCAGCCACCTCGAGGTCGCGTACCTGGACGGGGTGGCGGTGGGCTGCTCGACGGTTCGGCCGCCAATGGGCGACCCGGCGACGGCGACAGTGATCGCGCGAGTCCTTCCGGACCACCGCCGGCGGGGCTTCGGTGCGCAGATCTACCAGCGTGGGCTGGCGAAGGCGCGGGAGCTTGGCGCGCAGGTGATCGAGACCGTCGTGCTGGCGTCCAACGCGGACGGCATCCAGTTCGCGCAACGCCAGGGCTTCGTGGAGATCGAGCGGTATGTCCTGCCGGGAGACACCATCCCGTTCGTGGACCTGCGGCTGGCCTGATGGGTGGCGTGGGGATGCGGGCCAATGCACCGAATCCTGACCTCGCCGCCGTCTCTTCACCCCGGCAAAGTTCGGGGGCTACCCCTACCCCGAACCAGGGTGGTCGCCGGATGGGGAACAAGTGCCGCGGTCCCTAGCGTCGGTTCATGTTGGAGCACGTCCAACTGAACCCGGGGGAACGACCATGTCTCGCATCGCGAGAGCTACTGCGATCGTCGGCTGGCTGCTGTTACTGGTCGGCGCCATGCTGCTGAGCAGCACGGCCCTGACCGGCGGGCGATGAGCTCGCCGAAGGGCGGCCGGATGTGTCGGTGGGGTCTGCGACACTGGCAGCTGTGCCGCAGCCTGTGCAGCAATCCCCGGCGCTCGCCGACCTCGAGCGCGTCTACCGCACCGAGGCGGCGCAACTGCGGGGTGCCCTCGCGCACTGGCTCGGCGATCTCGACCTGGCCGAGGAGCTGCTGCAGGAGGCGATGGTCGAGGCGGCCGAACACTGGCCGGTAGCGGGCGTTCCGGCCAATCCTGGCGGCTGGCTGGCCACCACCGCCAAGCGCAAGGGCATCGACCGGTTGCGGCGGGAGCAGGTCGGCCGGGAGAAGTTGGCGCTGATCGCGCAGAGCTGGTCCGGCCCGGCTGAGGACTCCGACGATCTACTCGGGTTGATCTTCGCATGCTGCTCGCCGGAGCTGCCGCGCGAGTCTCAGGTGGCGCTGACTCTGCGCAGCGTGTGCGGGCTCACCACAGCCGAGGTGGCCGCTGCCTACTTGCAGCCGGAAGCCACCATGAGCCAGCGGCTGACTCGGGCCAAGCGGCTCCTGCAGGAACGCGGCGTGCGGTTCGCGGTGCCCGACCCGGACGAGTTCGGCGACCGGCTCGATGAGGTGCTCGGCGTGGTCTACCTGCTGTTCAACGAGGGTTATCTGACCAGCAGCAGGCATGAGCCGGCCCGGCGCGATCTGGCTGCTACCGCGCAGTGGCTGGCCGACCTGCTGCACCGGCTGATGCCGCGCGAGCCC
>DATAFN010000347.1:0-6086 GCA_036257435.1 Actinomycetes bacterium | reverse complement strand
CGGTCCGGCAGCGGGACGCCCTCGACCGGTACGCGGGCGAGCCGGTGACCGCGCCGCTGGGTGACTACCGACAGATCTACCAGCGGCTTCGCGCGGTCGAGACGAAACTTGCCGAGCTGACCGTCCGGGCCAGGGAGCGCGCCCAGGAGGCGGACCTGCTCCGGTTCGGCCTCGGCGAGATCGGTGCGGCCGAGCCGCAGCCGGGCGAGGACGCCGAGCTGAGCACCGAGTCCGAACGGCTCGAACACGTCGACGCGCTGCGGACCGCAGCAGCGGGCGCCCACGCCGCGTTGCTCGGCGATGCGAGCGCGAGCACGACCTCGGCGGACGAGCCAGACGCGGTCGGCCTGGTCGGACTCGCCCGCCGCACACTCGAGCAGGTGCGAATCCACGATTCCACGCTGGGGGCGCTGTCCGACCAGCTCGCCGAGGTGAGCTACCTGCTCTCCGATGTGGCCACCGAGCTGGCCGGGTACGCCGAGAACGTCGACGCGGATCCGGTCCGGCTGACGGCCGTGCACGAGCGGCGAGCAGTGCTGGCCGGACTGACCCGCAAGTACGGCGACACGATCGACGAGGTACTCGACTGGGCCGAGCGGTCGGCGGCTCGGCTGGCCGAGCTCGAGGGCGACGACGAGCGGATCGACGAGCTGACCGCGCAGCGCAAGGCACTGACCGACCAACTGGCCGGGCTGGCCACCACGATCTCAGCCGGCCGGCAGGACGCGGCCGAGCGGTTCGGCGCCGCGGTCACTGCCGAGCTGGCATCGCTGGCCATGCCGCACGCTCAACTGACCGTCGCGGTCCGGCAGACCGAGAGCCCGGACGGGCTGGACGTCGCCGGTCGCCGGCTCGCCTACGGCCCGGCCGGCGTCGACGAGGTGGAACTGATGCTGACCGCGCATCCGGGAGCGCCGCCGCGGCCGATCCAGCGGGGCGCGTCGGGCGGCGAGCGGTCACGGATCATGCTCGCGGTCGAGGTCGTGTTCGCCGGCGCCGATCCGGTGCCGACTTTCGTCTTCGACGAGATCGACGCCGGGATCGGTGGGACCGCCGCGGTCGAGGTCGGCCGCCGGCTGGCCAGGCTGGCCCGGACCGCGCAGGTGATCGTGGTGACGCACCTGCCCCAAGTGGCCGCGTTCGCGGACCGGCATCTGGTAGTCGAAAAGTCCAGGGACGGCCTGGTTACCCGCAGCGGCGTGACCACGCTGGACGATCCCGGCCGGGTCCGGGAGCTGTCCCGGATGCTGGCCGGGCTCACCGAATCGGAGACCGCGGCCGCGCATGCCGAGGAACTGCTGGCCACCGCGGCCGACGCCAAGTCCCGCGACTGACTCGCCACGACCGGACCGTATCCTGGCATGAGCAGGGCAGCCGGGGGTACTAACGTCCGACGGCAACGCGGGCGATGCCGGCGAGCGCCGATTGATCCCGGCCGTGCGGTCTGCCGCGCCGTGCGCGTGGCAGGATGACCGTCGATGAAGATGCCCGGAGTTCGTCGAGATCGCGAGGTGCCGTTGCCCGGCATCAACGCGGTGGCTCGCGTCGACCGGCGGACCAAGAACCTCACCAAGCGGTTGCGGCCAGGTGAGATCGCGGTCATCGACCACATCGACCTGGACCGGGTCAGCGCGGAGGCGCTGGTGGCGCGCCGGGTCGCAGCGGTGGTGAACGCCGCGCCGAGCATCAGCGGACGGTACCCGAACCTCGGCCCGGAGATCATCGTGGCGGCCGGAATCCCGCTCGTCGACGGGGTGGGCACCGAGATCCTGAACCGGATCCACGACGGCGAACTGGTGCGGCTCCACGACAACGTGATCTACCGCGGCGAGGTACCGCTCGGCTACGGCGCGCTGCAGAGCAAGGAGGTGATCACCACCGCGATGGAAGAGGCCAGGGCCGGTCTTTCCGTGCAGCTGGAGGCGTTCGCCGCTAACACGATGGAGTACCTCAAGCGGGAACGTGAGCTGCTGCTCGACGGAGCCGGGGTACCGGCCATCCGCACCAAGCTCGAGGGCAGGCATGCGCTCGTGGTGGTGCGCGGCTACAACTACCGCGAGGATATCGCGACGCTGCGCCCGTACATCCGCGAGTACCGGCCGGTGATGATCGGGGTAGACGGCGGAGCGGACGCCCTGCTGGAGGCGGGCTACCGGCCCGACATCATCGTGGGCGACATGGACTCGGTGTCCGACACCGCGCTGCGCTGCGGTGCGGAGTTGGTGGTCCACGCCTACCGGGACGGCAGCGCGCCGGGCCGGACCCGGCTGGATGAACTCGGCCTGCCGTGCGTGGTGTTCCCGGCGGCCGGGACCAGCGAGGACGTCGCGATGCTGCTCGCCGACGATACGGGCGCGAGTCTGATCGTCGCCGTCGGCGCGCATGCCACCCTCGTCGAGTTCCTGGACAAGGGCCGCGCCGGGATGGCCAGCACGTTTCTCACCCGGCTTCGGGTCGGCGGCAAGCTGGTCGACGCCAAGGGTGTATCCAGGCTGTACCGCAGCAGCATCTCCACCGGACAACTGCTTCTGCTCGTCGGCGCCGCGATCGTGGTGATCGGTGTCGCGTTCGGCGCCTCGCCAGCCGGCCGGGCCATCCTGGCTGTGCTTGCCGCGCTGTGGCAGAACGTTCTCTACTGGTTCCAGGGGCTGTTCTAGTTGATCGACTTTCGCTACCACGTGGTCTCGCTCGTGGCGGTGCTGCTAGCGCTTGCGACCGGCATTCTGGTCGGCAGCTCGGTCGTGGAAGGTCCACTGCTGCAGCGCCTGACCAAGACCACCGACCTGCTCCGCGACCACACCGACGATCTGCAGCGGCAGGTCCAGGATCTGGAGCGCGGCCAGCGGTTTGCCAGCGCATTCGCGCAGCAGGTCGCTCCCGAGCTGGTCGCCGGTCAGCTGACCGGCGAGACGGTAGCGCTGATCAGCCTGCCGAGTGCGAATGCCGATGCGGTCGAGGCGACCGCGGACCTCATCGAGCAGGCCGGTGGCCAAATCTCCAGTCGGGTCAAGGTGAACTCGAACTATGCCGACGCGGCGCAGGAAAACGGGCTCAACGAGCTGGTCACCCAGCTCGCGCCGGCCGGGATCGAGTGGCCGAACGGCGCCAACGTATACGACCGGGCCGGGATCGAGCTCGCATTGGCGCTGGTCACACCCCAGTTCGTACCGGCCGCGCAGCCACTGGACGCGAGCGCGACCCAGCTGCTCGCCGGCTATCAGCAGGCCGACCTCATTGACCTCGCCGAAGATCCCACCGGGCCGGCCACGATGGCAGTCCTGATCGCGGGGACGCCGTCCGGCGCCGATGCAGCGACGCAGCGGTCCGCCGGTGCCTACCTGTCCCTGGCTCGCGCGCTCGACGAGCAGAGCCGCGGCGTTGTAGTGGCCGGCACCGAGGAGTCGGCGACCGAGCGAGGCGTGGTCTCCGCGATCCGTGCGAACTCGGATGTGGCGAATGTAGTCTCGACCATCGACGTCGCCGACTCCCCGATCGGCCGTATCGGCGTGGTGTACGCGCTGGAGGAGCAGAGCCGGGGGGACAGCGGGCAGTACGGCATCGCCGGAACCACCGATGGCCCCCTGCCCGACCTGACCAAGGAGGGCCAGCAGTGACCGTGTCGCGTCGCCTGGCCGCGATCGCGCTGGGCGCCGGCGCCGCCCGGCTGGCATATCGCGAGCTCAACCGCCGGCAACCCGGCGGCCCAGACACCTGGACCAGGAAGAACCACCGGGGTGAGCCGGTCACCCTGCTCGAGGGCCCGGCGCTGGTCGCCGGCACCGCGGGCGCGATCGCGCTCGCGCCGGGGCTGCCGCGACGGCTGCGAACCGCGGCGATGCTGGCCGCACTGTCGGCCGGGGCACTCGGCAGCTACGACGATCTGGCCGGGTCCGGCTCATCGCGCGGTCTGCGCGGCCACTTCGACGCGCTGGCCAGGGGCGAGGTAACCACTGGGGCGGTCAAGGTGCTGGGGATCGGCGCGGCGGGCCTGCTGGCCGGCGCACTGGTACAGCGCAAGCCGGCGGACAAGCTGCTTGCCGGGATCGTCATCGCCGGCTCGGCGAACCTGGTCAACCTGCTCGACCTCCGGCCCGGCCGAGCGATCAAGGCCGGGCTGATCGCAGGTGCGCCGGTGGCACTGGCGCGGAGCGGATCCGGCTCCGGCGAGCGTGGCCCGGGCAGGCGCGGCGCGGGGGTGCTGGCCGCCGGTTCGATGGGCGCCGCGGCGGCACTGCTGCCCGAAGACCTCGGTGAGCGTGCGATGCTCGGCGACGCGGGGGCGAACGCGCTCGGCGCCGCTCTGGGTGTGGCCGCCGCGGCCGGCTCCGGTCGGGTCGGTTTGCTGCTGCGGGCGGCCTCGATCATCGGACTGACGCTGGCGAGCGAGAAGGTCAGCTTCACCAAGGTGATCGCGGCCTCGCCACCGCTGAACGCGATCGACATGCTCGGGCGCCGTCCGGTCCCGACTGAGTGAGCGCGGACCGGCCGGGCGCCGGCCGCTCCGGTGCGTTCCAAGCGCTGGCCGGGGCGGCGCTGCTCATTGCCGTCGTCACCGCGCTGGCGCGAATCGCCGGGTTCGGCCGGCTGTTGGTGTTCTCTCGCACGGTCGGGCCGAACTGCCTGGGCGCGGCGTACACGACCGCGAACCAGGTCCCCAACATCGTCTTCGAGATCGTGGCCGGTGGTGCGCTGGCCGGGCTGGTGGTGCCGCTGGCCGCGCCACTTCTTGCCCGCGTCCGCACCAGCTCCGGGCCGGGGGCCGGTCCGGCGTCCGGGCTGAGTGCTGAGGCAAGGTCTGGGTCAGGGGCCGGGCCGGACCGGGCCGGTGGCTCGGTGGCCGAGGCCAGCCAAATCGTCTCGACGCTGCTGACCTGGTCACTGCTGATTCTGACCCCGATCGCGGTGCTCGGGATGTTCCTGGTCACCCCGATCGTCAGCGGTCTGCTCGGACTGCCGCCGGCCGGTTGCCCGCCGGAGGCGGCCGAGGTGGCGGCCCGGATGCTGCTGCTGTTCCTGCCGCAGATACCGCTGTACGGGGTCGCCGTCGTGCTCTCCGGTTTCCTGCAGGCCGACCGGCGGTTCCTCGGTCCGGCGCTGGCCCCGCTGTTGTCCAGCCTCGTGGTGGCGGTCACCTACCTGGCCTTCGCCGCGGTCGCCGACGGCCGGCAGTCGGACCTGACCGCCCTGCCCACCTCGGCCGGGCTGCTGCTGGCCGGCGGTACGACGCTCGGTGTCGTGGTGCTGGCCGGAAGCCTGCTGGTACCGCTGCGCCACACGGGTGTGCGGCTACGGCCGAGCCTGCGCTTCCCGCCGGGGGCCCGCCGCCGCGCGCTCGTGCTCGCCGGTGCGGGCGTCGCCGCGGTAGTCGGCCAGCAACTGGCCACCGTCGTGATCATTCGGCTGGCGAACCGGCAGGGGACCGACGCGTCCGTCGTGCTCTACTCCTACGCGTGGACGCTATACCTGCTGCCGTACGCGATCCTTGCCGTGCCGATCGCGACCAGCGTGTTCCCGCACCTGTCCACGGCCTGGGCGGAAGCCGGCGGCCGGTTCAGCCGGGGCGTCGCGGCCAGCAGCCGGGCCGTACTGCTGGTCTCCGCCGCCGGCGGTGCGGTACTGGCCGCGACCGCGGTCCCAGCGGCCGCGGTATTCGTCCGCGGCGCGCCCGGAGCCGGAGTGCCGCCTGACGACCTGGCTCGGGCCCTGGTCGCCGGGGCGCCAGGACTGGTCGGGTACGGGCTGGTCGCGCACTTGAGCCGAGTGCTGTACGCGGGCGGGCACGGCCGGCAGGCCGCGACCGGAGCCGTTGTCGGCTGGGCGGTGGTCGCGACCGCGGATGTGCTGCTCGTGCTGGCGGTCGAGCCGCCGGACGTGGTGGCCGCACTCGGGTTGGGCAACGCGATCGGGATGACGGTGGCCGCCGTGCTGCTGGCGCTGGCGGTCCGGCGGTACGGGGGCGCCGGCGCCCTATCCGGGCTACCGCGCACGTTGCTGGCCGGGCTGGTGGCGGGAGCGCTGGCCGCGCTCGCCGGAAACCGGTTGGCCGATCTGTTCGGCTCGCCCGGCCCGGCGGCAAGCTCGCTGGT
>DATAFN010000337.1:0-1693 GCA_036257435.1 Actinomycetes bacterium | reverse complement strand
GCGCGGGAATCAACGGCCATTCGTCCGACCAGCTCAGCTCTCCGGCGGTTACCGCGGTCGCGTGCACGGCGACCAGTACCTCACCCGGACCAGGGCTCGGCGTGGGCACCTGCTCGTAGCGAAGATCGGTGGGCTCCGCGCTGTGGGCGCGGACCGCGTACATGGTCTCGGCCTGATTCATCGGGTGTCCTTCTTGGTCAGTGGGCCGCGGACCGGGCGGCCACGGTGCAGGAGACGGTCAGCTCGGCGTCCGGAACTCGCCGGGTACCCGGGATGACGGCCGTGCGGCGGGCAGCGGAGCGCTGGCCGGCGGAACGCCGGTATTGGTCGTAGCCGAGCGCGGCCAGCGCGATGACGAGCGCCCACAGCACGTAAACCCCGGTCATGACGAGCAGTACCAGAACCGAGCTCAGCGCCACGAGTGCGCCGCGGTGTGTCCAGGTCCGGCGCGGCAGCAGCCGCACGGCCGCCGCCATGCCGAGCACGTAGACCAGTACGAACGAGCCGGTGGTGAGCAGCACCGCCGGTCGGACACCGACGCCGCTGACCGCCACCAGGACTAGCGCCAGGCTGGACAGCCCGCTCACCACGAACAGGCTGCGGCGCGGGATTCCACCGGCGACGCTCCCGTAGCCGAACCAGGCCGGGAACGCGCCGTCCCGGCCGAGTGCCGCGCCAAGCTTGGCAGCGCCGGCAAAGTATGCATTCATCGCGCCGAGGGTGAGCAGGAACGCGGCGATCGCGGTCAGGATGCGGACCTCGCCACCGACGCCGATCGCCAGCAGCTCCGCCAGCGGAGCCTCGGTCGAGCCGGTCGCCGGGCCTAGCACCAGCACGCTTGCGGCGGCGACGCCGAAGTACAGCAGGCCGATGACGGCCAGCGCGATCGCGGTGGCCCGCGGCAGATCCCGAGCCGGCCGACGGTAGTCGCCGGCCAGCGAGGTGACGGCCTCCCAGCCGGCGAACCCCCAGACCAGGACCGCTGCCGCCGGCCCGATCGCCAGCCAGCCGTGGGGTGCGAACGGGGCGAGGTTGTCCAGCTTCGCGTGCGGCAACGCCGTCAACGTCGCGGCGAGCAGCAACACGATCAGCAGACCGGCCAGCCCCAGTTGCAGCCGGCCGGACACCCGCAGCCCGCCCGCGTTGGCCAGGGTCACGATCGCGATCAGCACGCCGGCGGTGATCAGCGTGGTGCGCATCCCGCCGCCGAGCGCGGCCGCTACGTAGCCGCCGCCGAACATGGCCGCGGCCGGCGCACCCGCCGGCACGGCGAGGTAGAAGCACCAGCCGACCACCGCCGCGGCCCGGCCGCCGAACGCGCTGCGCACGTACGTCGAGACTCCGCCGGAGTCCGGGTAGCGGGCGCCCAGGGCGGCGAACGTGCTGGCCAGCGGTACCGACAGCGCGATCAGTAGCAGCCAGGCCAGCAGCGACGCGGGTCCAGCGATCTGGGCGGCCAGTGCCGGTAGCGCGATCACGCCGGTGCCGAGCACCGCACCGATGGACAGGGCCGCACCTTGCGGCAGACTCAACTTCGTCACGGTTCAAGTGTGGCCCTTATTGGCATCACAAGAAGTACCAATCTAGACCAATCCGATTGGGCCAATATACGATCGCGCCGTGGACGTCCAGATCAGCCTCGACGGGCGCGGTGATCTCGCCGCAACGATCTACCGCCAATTGCGTGACGCGG
>DATAFN010000312.1:0-5007 GCA_036257435.1 Actinomycetes bacterium | reverse complement strand
CTGGTGCCCAACCTGCGCACGATTCCGGCCGAGGGACAGCGGCCGAACGTTCGCCAGGTGGTCCGGCTGGCGGTCGAGCCCCGCATGCGCCGGCTGCTGTTGGTGGCCGGCTTGCTTTCGACGCTCACGATCGGGGACGGCTTCCTCTATCTGGCGTTACAGCGGCGCGAGGACTTCGCGGTGAAGTACTTTCCGCTGCTGTTCGCCGGAACGGCTGTCACCTACCTGGCGCTGGCGATACCGTTCGGCCGGCTTGCCGACCGCTACGGGCGGATGGCCGTGTTCCTGGCCGGTCACCTCGCGCTGGTCTGTGCCTACGCGTTCGCGTTCGGAGTGACCACCGGGGTGGCCTCCGTGCTCGGGTGTCTGGCGCTGCTCGGTATCTACTACGCGGCCACCGACGGGGTGCTGGCCGCCGCGGCGGCCGCGGTGTCCCCCGCGCACCTGCGCGGCAGCGGAATCGCACTGGCCCAGACCATGGTCGCAGCCGGCAAGCTGCTGGCCGGGATCGCGTTCGGGGCGGCCTGGTCCTGGTACGGCCGGGACGCGGCGCTGGCCGGCTTCGCGGTTATCCTCGCGCTCTCGCTTCCGGCGGCCGCACTGCTGCTCCGTGGGGCGCGGACGTGACCCGGACCAGGATCGTGGCGTTCGCCGGGGTCTGCCTGGCCGCGCTTGGGCTGGCCGCTGCAGCAATCATCAAAGGCGCGCAGCAGGCGGAGTCCCAGCGGCGTCCCACCGCTGCCACGGAGCGTGACCAGGCGCTCGACTTCGCCCGGGTCAGGGCGGAGCCGCACCTCGTGTTCCGGAGCACCGCGATGGGTCCGACGTTCGGCAATCTCGGCGTGGTTCCGCTGGACCGACCGGACGGCCCGCGCGCAAGCACGAACGTGGCCTGCGAACGGATCTACGCGACCAGGACGCACGGGCTCTGCCTGGCGTCGGACGCCGGCATCGTCACCTCCTACCAGGCAGTGATGCTGGACGCGACGCTCGCGCCGACCACCGAGTTTCCGCTCACCGGCATCCCGAGTCGGGTCCGGCTCTCGCCTGGCGACCGATGGACCGCGATGACCATCTTCGTGTCGGGCCACTCCTACGTGCAGACCGGCTTCTCCACCGCGACCACGATCCGGGACGCGAATACCGGGGCGCCGTACGCGAACCTGGAGGACTTCAGCGTCCACCGGGACGGGAAGGTCTACCGTTCGGTCGACCTGAACGTATGGGGGGTCACGTTCGCCGACGAGGACCGCTTCTACGCCACCGTGGGCAGCCGCGGGAAAACCTGGCTCGTCGAAGGCAGCGTGGCCGGGCGCGAGATGCACACGCTGCGGGAGAACGCCGAATGCCCATCGCTGTCCCCGGACGGCACCCGGATCGCCTACAAGTTCCGCACCGGCAACGGCGGCTGGCGGCTGCACGTGCTCGACCTGCACACCGATGCCGACATCGCGCTGGCCGAGACCCGCAGCGTCGACGATCAGGTCGAATGGCTGGACGACAAGCGGGTGCTGTACGGGCTGCCACGTCCGGACAGCGCGGAGACCGATGTATGGGTCGCCGCCGCGGACGGATCCGGTTCGCCAGCGGTGTTCCTGCCGCTGGCGTGGTCGCCGGCCGTGGTGCGCTGAGCCGTGCCGGATCAGTACGAGCCGGCCTGCCGGCCGGCGCCGCTCGCCAGCCACTTCTCGACGCTGGCCTGGTAGGCCGGCACGATCTGCGCGATCGGGCGGTGCGACAGGATGAGCGCCGCCGCGTCGTCGGGCGGATAGCCCCGCAGTCTGAGCACCGCGTAGGTGACCAGCACCGAGCGGCGGCGACCTGCCCGGCAGTGGATGAGCACGCGCGCGGTCGGCGCTTCGTCCAGGGCCTCGATCGCAAACCACACGGCCGGCGACCAGAGCCGGGGAGGCTGGGACCGGCCGAGGTCCCACATGGGAGCACCGATGACGTGGGACCGGCCGAAGACCCGCCGCTCGGCCGAGAGGTCGCGAGCGAGCCAGGTCTGCACCCGTGCGCAGCAGTTCACGATGTGCGTGATCCCCTCCTGGCTGAGCAGGGGCATGGACTCCGCCGTCGGGTGCCTGCCCACGGCGATCCGTTCCTCGCCGATCCAGCTCAACCACGCCGGCTCGGCCATGTCAGCGCTGGGCCGGCGCGTAGCGGAGCAGCACGTTGTCCGAGCCCGCGAAGCGACGCGCATCGAGCAACGTCAGTGCGGCAGGCTCGGCGAAGATCGGCGTGCCGCCGGCCAGGGCTCGCGGGCCGATCATGAAGTGCAGCTCGTCGACATGGCCCTGCCTTAGCAGGCCATGCCACATGGTGCGACTGCCGAAGATGAGGATGTCGCCAGTGTCGCGCGTGCGCGCCTGCGCCAGCCAGTCTCCGACGCCGTCCCGGCGGATCGTGGTCGTGGTGTCGTGCCACGGGTTGTCGGCGGCCGGTACGTCCCGCTCGGTCACCACGACCTTCTCGAGCCGGTTGTAGATCCGGCTGAGCTCGCGGTTGTCGTCGCTGAGGGCGCGGTTGGCCGGATCGGGCGCGGCGCCTGCGATGTCCGGCCAGTAGGAGCTGAATCCGTCGTACGACGTCCGGCCGAGCAGCACGGTGCCCGCGCTGCGGATCCGCTCGAGGTTGTAGGCGTCGAACGCCTCGTCCATGTTGAGGGCCATCATGTTGCCGCCGGGGCCCTCGTAGTAGCCGTCAATGGACATGATGTTGCAGACGATGACACTGCGCATGACGCGCTCCTTCCGGTAGGCGCTTCGGTCATGCGTTGAGAGACAAGCGATGGGCCGGATTCATCGCTCGATTCGGAACCTTCTTGCATGATCGTCAGAGCTCCGCGGGAAGCTCGAGCCGGGCCTGCACCGCGGGATCAAGGAATGACGCGATCCAGCTGATCCTGGCGGCGCGGAAGCTCAGGACGTTGACCGCGCCAAGTCGGAAGATCCCGCTCACCTCCTGATACCCGGCGAATGCGGGCTGACCGTTCAGTTCGAGCGGCAAAGTGCGCCACGCGGTGGCGAACACCCGTTGGGCGAAGAACTCGGATACCTCGTCGCGCCCGTCCAACCACGCCGGTAGCGGCGGCATGGTGAAGCGAACGTCCTTGGCGAGCAGCCGAACCAGGGCGGTGACGTCGCCCTGCTCGAACGCCTCGACGAACGCGTCGACCAACCCGCGCTTGTCCGCAGCGAGGCGCTCGTCCTGCTGGCTGCGCTCGGGCACCCGGGCGGCTACGGTCCTCCGCGCCCGCTGCAGCGCGCTGTTGACCGACTGCGTCGACGTGTCGAGCAGGTCGGCGACCTCGGCCGCCGGGAACTCGAGGACTTCCCGCAAGATCAGCACGGCTCGCTGGTTGGCGGGCAGATGCTGCAGAGCCGCGATGTAGGCCAGCTCCACGGTCTCCTTGCGCCCGTAGCTGACGGCTGGGTCGGCGTGATCCGAGCCGGGTGTCGGAACGTCGTCCGGCCATGGCTGGAGCCAGATCGGCCCGGTGACCGGCGTCCCGAGATCGTCGTTCGCCGAGCGTGGCGGTCCGTGGTCCCAGGACAGCATCCGCATCGGCCGCTTGCTTGCCAGGCGCAGGCTGCAGTTCGTCGCGATGCGGTAGAGCCAGGCGCGCAGCGAGCTGCGCTGCTCGAAGCCGCCAAGCCCGCGCCACGCCGCAAGCAGGGTTTCCTGCAACGCTTCGTCGGCGTCGTCCAGCGAGCCCAGCATCCGGTAGCAGTGCACGTGCAGCTCGCGCCGGTAGTCGCCGACGAGCTCGGCGAAGGCATGCTCGTCCCCGGCCTGGGCAGCGGCGAGCGTGCTCATGGCTCCACCCTCGCAGAGACCGAGACTGGGCTGCCGGGCTTGGGGGAGTCGATCAGCCGCCGGTCTCGACCGTCTTGACCGGCACCCAGCCTTCCCGGCCGCTGCCGGACCGGCACCATATCCAGCCGCTGACCAGGTCTTCGGCCACGACGTCAAGCACCTCACCCACCCGGGTGGGCAGCTCCGTCGTGTCGTAGGCTGTGGTCACGACGGCTCGGCCCGACGGCTGGGACAGGTGCCGCGCCGGCACCCAGCCGGTGCCGCCTGATGCGGTGACGAACACGAACTCGGGCCATTCGGAGTCTCGCTCGCCGACCGTGACCTCGTCGCCAGGCGCTATCCGCAGCGGAGCCCGATCCGGGATCTCGTGCGCGATGCGCGCTACCACTCGCCTCACGGCCGAAACCTTGCCACCGGGCGCCGACCTTTGCATCGCCGGCGTCGCCTGAACGCAGCCCTGGGATCAGCCGGTCGACCCGCGGCACACGGGAGTCCGTCGCGGGTGACATGCTCGTCCGCATGAGCAGATCCGATCCAAAGGCGGACCTTCGTCACTATCTTCAGTCCGCCCGCGACGCCCTGTTGTGGAAGCTGGACGGGCTGGCGGAGTACGACATCCGCCGGCCGATGGTCCCGACCGGCACCAACCTGCTCGGACTGGTCAAGCACGTTGCCAGCGTCGAGGCAGGGTACTTCGGCGCGACGTTCGGCCGGCCGTTTCCGGAGCCGTTGCCGTGGCTGGAGGAGGACGCCGAGCCGAATGCCGACATGTGGGCCACCGCTGAGGAGTCGCGGGAGCAGGTCGTGGGTCTGTATCACCGGGTTTGGGCTCACTCGGACGCCACGATCGAAACGCTGGCGCTGGACGCGATCGGCCATGTTCCGTGGTGGCCACCCGACCGGAGTGTGGTCACGCTGCACCGGATCCTCGTGCACATGATTGCCGAGACAGATCGCCACGCCGGCCACGCCGACATCGTCCGGGAGCTCATCGATGGGGCCGTCGGGCTGCGACCGGACAACGACAACCTGCCGCCAGTCGATCAGGCCTGGTGGGAGAACTACCGCAGGCGGCTGGAGCAGGTCGCGCAGCAGGCCGCGTCATCTTGAGCAGCCCGCCGCACGCTTGCTCGGCGGTTGGATCAGCGCTGTCGATCGAAGCTCGCGGTGCCGGCCTGCCACGCGGCA
>DATAFN010000272.1:0-4963 GCA_036257435.1 Actinomycetes bacterium | reverse complement strand
AACGCCAGCGTGGCCGCCTGCTCGGTCGGCACCCCCAACGCCTCGTCATACCCGGACACATGCAGGGTCTGCACCCCGCCGAGCGCGGCGGCCAGCGCCTCAATCGTGGTGCGGACCACGTTGTTCAGGGGCTGCTGCGCGGTGAGCGTGGAACCCGCGGTGAACCCGAAAATCCGCAACCGCTGCGATCGCGGATCCCGGGCCCGGTAGCGGTCCCGGACCAGATACGCCCAGACTCGGCGCGCGGCCCGCAGCTTCGCCACCTCGTCCAGCAGGTCGGTGGTCACCGACAGGAACGTGAACAGGGTCGGCGCGACCGCGTCGATCGACACCCCGCGGGCGACCGACGCATCCAGGTACGCGGTCGCGTTCGCGAACGTGAACGCGATCTCCTGGACCGCGTTCGACCCAGCCTCACGGATGTGGTAGCCGCTCATCGCCAGCGGCACCCAGGTCGGTAGGTGCCGGCTCACGTACTCGATCGCGTCCACAGCCAGGTGTAGCGAGGGTTCCGGCGGGAAGATCTGGGTGCCGCGTGCGATGAATTCCTTGAGCACGTCGTTCTGGACGAATACCCCGAAGCTGCGCGGATCGGCGCCGCGCTGCTCGGCGAGCGCGACCAGCAGCGCCACCCAGAGGTAACCGATCGAGTTCGCGGTCGTCCGGACCTGGCTGATCGCCTCCAGCGGGATGCCATCGAAAAGCACCTCGAGGTCGGCCAGCGAGTCGATCGCCACCCCGACCCGGCCGACCTCCCCGGTCGCGCGCGGATCGTCCGAATCGAGACCGAGTTGGGTAGGTAGGTCGAGCGCGACCGAGAATCCGGTAACCCCGGCGTCTAGGAGTGCCTTGAACCGCGCGTTCGCGGTCCGGGCGGTGCCGAAGCCGGCGTACTGGCCCATGATCCACGGCTGCGGTTCGGCCGAGATGCCTCTGGTGTAGGGGAACTCACCGGGCCGCTCGCCGCCCGGTGGCGCGTAGTCCGGCCGCAACCGGCGCCGGCCGGTCATGCTCGCGGCACCAGTTCGGCGAGCAGATCCCGGACCTGTCGCTTGGCGATCTTCCCGGTGGAGTTCAGTGGTAGCGCGTCCAGCTCGCGGACCAGCTTCGGCTTCTTGTACCCGGCCAGCCGAGCCCGGCAGTGCGCGAGCACCTGGTCCGGGGTGACGACCGCGCCGGCGTGCAAGCTGTACGCGGCTGCCACCCGCTGGCCCCACTCCGGATCGTCCAGCCCGACCACTGCCACCTGGTGGACGCCGGGGATCTCCGCGATCGCGTCCTCGACCTCGCGCGGATAGATGTTGTACCCACCCGAGATGATCATGTCGCCCTTCCGGTCGACCAGGTAGAGATGACCGTCCGCGTCGAGCCGGCCCAGGTCGCCGGTGTGCAGCCAGCCGTCTCTGATCGTCTTGCCGGCCGCCGGGTCGTCGGCGCGGCCCCAGTAGCCGGGCATGACATGGTCGCCGCGGGTGACGACCTCGCCGATCTCGCCGTCGGGTAGCGGCCGCCCGGCATCGTCGACGATCTGCAGCTCGACCGCGAGGCAGGGCCGGCCCGCCGACCCGAGCAGGTGCGGCTCGGCCGGATGACCGTTCGCGCCGATCCCCCGGGCGTGGTCCTCCGGATCGAGCACGGTGACCGGCGGGATCGCCTCGACCAGGCCGTAGTACTGCACCAGCGCCGGACTGATCCGGGCGTACGCGGCCCTGATCTGCTCCGGCGGCATCGGTGCGCCGGCGTACCCGAGAAATCGCAGCCCGCTCATCGGGTGCTCCGAGCGCTCGGACCGGTCGGGTAGCTCCGGTAGTCCGAGCAACCTGGCCACCATGGTCGGAACCAGCGCGGTCGCAGTGCCGCCCCGGTGCTCGATCGCCTCGACCAGCGTGTGCGGGTCGAACGCCGGCAGGATCAGCTGGCGGGCGCCGAAAGCCAGGTAGGTCAGCACGAACAGCCCGCTGGTGTGAGTGATCGGGCCGGCGTGCACCCAGCAGTCCCGCCGATCCGGCCGGGTCGGGAGCACGTCGGTCACGATGTGGGTGAGACTGGCCAGTCGGTTGCGGTGCGTGCGCATCGCGCCCTTCGGCCGGCCGGTGGTGCCGGAGGAGTAGTTGAGCGAGACGAGCGCGTCCGGATCGGCATCGATTAGCAGCTGCCCGCCGGACTGGCTGCCGATCAGGTGCTCGTACGGGATGCCGGGACCGTCGCCGATGACGAGCGTGCGCCCACCGAGTTCGGATCGCAGCGCCTCGGTCTGGTCGGTGAACCGGGCGTCGTAGATCAGCGCCCGGGCGCCGCAGTCGGCGGCGATCGCCTGCCAGTCGTTCGGATGCAGCCGGTAGTTCAAGGCCACCCGGCAGAGCCCGGCCGTGCTGATCCCTAGATCGGTCTCGAGGTAGCTGACCTGGTTGGTCTGCAGGTCGAGCACCCGGTCGCCGGGCTGCAGGCCAAGGCTAAGCAGGCCGCGGGCGAGCCGGGCAAGCCGGTCGCCGAGCTCGGCGAAGGTGCGGGTCCCGTCCGGTCCCTCGACCGCGATCCGGGACGGGTATCGCCGTGCCGCGCGGGCGACCAACCGACCGACGTCCATCAGCGGGTGTCCACTCCTTCTCCGTTCAATCTGCCCGATCTCCGGGTGGCACGTATGCGGCATCGAGCACCACCACACCCTGCGGCAGCACCGCGACCGGGTTCAGGTCGAGCTCGTACCCTGGCGGCCACCCGCTGACCAGCTCCGAGATCGCGACCAGCAGCCCCTCCAGCGCCCCGGCGTCCAGCTCCGGTCGCCCCCGGGGCCCGGCCAGCACGGCGGCACCGCGCCATTGCGCCATCATGCTCCTCGCCTCGGTCGGGCCGATCGGCAGCAGCCGGTGGACCGCATCGTCGATCACCTCGGTGAGCAGGCCACCCGAGGCCAGGGTCAGCACCTGCCCGAGCGACGTCGGCGCCACTCCCACCAGCACCTCGGCACCACCGCTGACCTGCTCCTCCGTGTACACCGCGCCGCCGAGCGCGGCGAGTTTCTGGTATGCGGTCGACGCTGACTCCGCTGTCACACCGACGATCACGCCACCCACCTCGGTCTTGTGCACCAGGTCGGGCACCACGGCCTTGAACACCGCGGTGCCGCCGAGCGCGACCACCGCAGCGGCGGCATCCTCCGCGCCTTCGACCGGTCGGCCGGCGGGTATCGGGATGCCGCAGGCCTGCAGCAGCCGCTTCAACTCTGGCTCACTGGTCGTAGCCGGGCCGCCGGCCGGTGCGGTACTGGCCGGTGCGGTACTGGCCGGTGCGGTACCGCCGGTCGGCGGCGCAGGGCGGTCCCGGCTAATCCGGTACAGCCCGGCCAGCGCCGCCGCGGTCCGTCCCGGCGTCGGAAACGTCGGGATGCCGGCCGCCCGAAACGCGGCCGCGGCGCCGGGCGCGAGGTGATCGGCACCGGTCCGCGCCACGAACACCGGTTTCGGCGTGCGCTCGGCCACCAGGCCCAGCGCTCCCACCACCTGGTCGGCCTCGTCGCCGGTGAGCACGCAAAAGCACGCAAGCAGCGCATCCACCCCCGGATCCGCGACCAGCAAGTCAAGGCACCGGCCGAACAGCGCCGGATCTGCCATCACAGTGGCGGTGACGTCGACCGGGTTCGCGGTCGCGCCGAACGCGGGCACGAGCGCGTCCAGGCCGGCCAGCGTCTCCGGCGCGAACCCGGCCAGCTCGAGACCGCACTCGACCAGGGCGTCCGCGGCCAGGATCCCGGAACCGCCGGATGTGGTCAGCACCGCGACCCGGGGGCCGGCCGGCCGCCGCGGCTGGCTGAACGCGTCGCCGAGGTCGAGCAGCGCTTCGACATCGTGAGCGCGGGCGATGCCGAACTGGCGCAGGACGTCTTCGACGACCCGATCCTCGGTCGCCAGCGCCGCCGTGTGGGACGCTGCGGCGCGTGCTCCGGGCGCGCTGCTACCGGCCTTGAGCAGGCCGATCGGCACTCCGGTCGCGGCCAGCCGGCGTAGGCCCGGGCCGTCGGCGAGGGTTTCGACGTAGCCGAGCACCCCGGCGCAACCGGGCTCGGCGGCCACCGCGGTCATCGCCTCGATCGCGTCGACATCCGCCTCGTTGCCCGTGTTGATGATCCAGCCCAGGCCGAGTCCCCGCTGGAACGCCAGACTGACCGTGCCGTACCCAAGCGCTCCGCTCTGGGTCACGAAGCCGAGGCTTCCCGCGATCAGCTCGGTTGTCGCGGCGGCGAACAGCGGAGAGAAGCTGGCCACCTGGCCGGTGCCGACTCCGACCGCACCGATGCAGTTCGGACCGACCAGCCGCAGCCCACCGGCCGCAGCGAGCCGCACCAGCTCATCCTGCTTGGTGGCGCCGGCCGCACCGGTCTCGGCGAACCCACTCGCCCCGATGATCGCTACCTGCACGCCGGCTGCGATGCAGTCCTCGATCGCGGCCGGGACCCGGTCGGCGCCGAGCAGGATCAGCGCAAGGTCGACGGGACCGGGTGCGGCCGCCACACTCGGATAGCACGGCAGCTCCAGCACCGTGTCCGTACTCGGGTTGACCGGCAGGATCCGGCCCGGATAGCCGTACCGCCGCAGGAACTCGACCGGGAGCCGGCCCATCGACCCGGCGCGCTCGCTGGCCCCGACGATCGCCACCGCCCGAGCCGACCAGAGCGCCCGCAGATCGGGAGGCGCGGCGGGTGCAGTCATGGCAGGACGGCGATTCCCTCGAGTTCGACCAGTGCCTCCGGATCCCACAGCCTGACCACGCCGATCAGTGCCATCGCCGGGTAGGTCGACCCCACCAGCCACCGCCAGACCATCCCGATCTGCTCGGTCCGCTTGCGGTACTCATCCGGATCGACCGCGTAGATGGTCAGCTTGGCGAGCTGGTCCGGACTACCACCGGCACCGGCCAGCGCGACCAGGAGGTTGGACATTGCCTGCTCGAACTGGGCGACCACGTC
>DATAFN010000254.1:0-3782 GCA_036257435.1 Actinomycetes bacterium | reverse complement strand
GCATCACAGATGCTGGCAAGCAGCTCCGACGAGGCTTCCTTCTGGCCACGTTCGACCTCGGACAGGTACCCGAGCGAGACACGAGCAGCAGCGGAGACCTCGCGCAGGGTGCGAGCCTGCCGCTGCCGCTGCCGGCGTAGGACGTCGCCGAGCAGCCTACGAAGCAAGATCACTGACGGGCACCCCCTTCTGTCCGATCTCCGGTGCGGTCGGTGCTCTTGCCTCCACGGTACCCGCTCGCGGCGACAAGATGCCGGTGGCCGACCGATGCGGCTCGTTCCAGCCAACCAGGCCCGGCCGTTGACCCCGGTACCAGCACGCAGAGTGCACCATGCCCGCTAGGAATCCGAGCCGGCTCGGACCAGGGTACGTCGCAGCAGCTCGAGCGCTTGGGCCACGGCGGCCCGCCGGATGTCGGCGCGATCGCCGGCCAGCCGCGGCGCGACTACCTCGCTCCCGGCGGGACCGGATACGGCCACGAAGACCGTGCCGACCGGCTTGCCATCCTGCGGATCGGGACCGGCGACTCCGGTGCTGGCCAAACCGAATGTGGCCGTGAACCGATCCCGCACTCCATCGGCCATCTCGGTGGCCACCCGGGCGTCCACCGCGCCCGCCTCGGCCAGCAGCTGGTCATCCACGTCCAGCAGGGTGTGCTTGGTCTCGGTGGCGTAGGCGACCACCCCGCCGCGAAACACGACCGAAGCGCCCGGTACCTCCGTGATCGCGGCGGCGATCAGGCCGCCTGTCAGCGACTCGGCGACCGCGACCGTCTGCCGGCGGGCGGTCAGTATGGCCACGATCTCGGCCGCGAGGGGGTGACCCGAGTTGGACGGCATGGACCCGGCCTACGCCCGCCCGGTTCGGCTACTCCGGCGCAGCCGGATCGCCCGAGCCGCGTAGTCCACGCCGGTCACCACGGTGACCACCACCGCAGCGGCCATCACCGCGACCGCGATGCCGTGGGCCGCGCCTTCCAGCGGCAGGATGTACAAGCCGATCGCCAGCGCCTGCAACGCGGTCTTGACTTTCCCGCCCCGGCTGGCCGGAATCACTCCGTGCCTGATCACCCAGAACCGCAGCAGGGTCACTCCGACCTCGCGGACCAGCACCACGACGGTGACCCACCAGGGCAGCTCACCGAGCACTGACAGGCCGATGAGCGCGGTCCCGATCAGCGCCTTGTCCGCGATCGGATCCGCGATCCGGCCGAAGTCGGTGATCAGGCCGCGTCGCCGGGCGAGCTCGCCGTCCAGCCGATCGGTGATGGTCGCGATCGCGAACACCACCAACGCCGCGATCCGCCAGGCGCCGTCCTCGCCGCCGTCGTGGAACAGCAGCACCGCGAAGACCGGCACCAGAGCCAGCCGAGAGATCGTGATGGCGTTCGCGGCATTCCACGTACCGACCGCCGTGGCCGGAATGGCGATCGGATCGGGCGGCGGGTCGTCCGCGCTCACCGGGCCGGTCCCGCCGGGGTTCGGTCCGGATCCCGGGAGTCGGCGATCACCTCGGCAATGACGTCCACTCCGGACGTGGCGACCACCCGGGCCGAGACCATCGAACCGACCCGGATCTCCGACCACCGGTCGCCGGCCCCGGGATCGTGCGGTGGGCGGAGGAACGTGCTGCCGTCGACCTCAGGCGCCTGATGCGCGGCGCGACCGTCGAACTCAGAGTCCTCGCCGTCGTACCCGGTTTCCTCGACCAGGACCTCCACGATCTCGCCGATCCGCTCCTCAGCCCGCTGGGCGGTGAGCTCCTCGGCCAGCAGGGTCAGCCGCGCGACCCGGTCCGCGATCAGCCGCGCGTCGAGCTTGCCGGCGAACCCGGCCGCCTCGGTACCGTCCTCGTCGGAGTAGCCGAACACACCGATCGCGTCCAGCCGAGCCTCGGTCAGGAACCGCTCGAGCTCGGCGTGATCGGCCTCGGTCTCGCCCGGGAACCCGACGATGAAGTTCGACCGCACTCCCGCTTGCGGGCAGCGCTGCCGGATCCGGTCCAGTAGCTGCAGGAACCGCGCCGAGTCGCCGAACCGACGCATCCGGCGCAGGACCGCGCCACTGGCGTGCTGGAACGAGAGATCGAAGTACGGCGCCACACCGGCGGTGCCGGCGATCACGTCGATCAGACCCGTGCGCAGCTCGGCCGGTTGCAGGTAGCTGACCCGGACCCGCTCGATCTCGTCGATCGCGGCCAGCTCCGGCAGCAGTGTCTCGAGCAGCCTGAGGTCGCCGAGATCCTTGCCGTACGAGGTCGAGTTCTCCGAGACCAAAACCAGTTCGCGCACGCCGGTGCCCGCAAGCCACCGCGCCTCGGACCGGATCTCGGCCGGGCGCCGGGACACGAACGCGCCACGAAAGGTCGGGATCGCGCAGAAGCTGCAGCGCCGGTCACAGCCGGTGGCCAGCTTGACCGGCGCCACCGGTCCGCCGGCCAGTCGTAGCCGTGGGGAGCTGATCCACGGCGCGTGAATCCGATCGTCCGCTGCCGAGGCGTCCTTGCTGGCGGCGGTCCGGCCCGCCGAGTCGACCCTGCTGGCCGCGGTCCGGGCCGGCGAGTCGCCTCCGCTAGCGGCTGCCCGGGCCGCCGGAGCGATCGGCAGCAGGCTGCGGCGGTCACGCGGCACATGCGAGACGTGCCGCTCGCCGGCCGCGATCGCGCGCAGCCGCGCGGAAATGTCCGCGTAGTCGTCGAAACCGAGCACGGCGTCCGCCTCGGGCAGCGCGGCGGCCAGCTGCTCGCCATATCGCTCGGCCAGGCAGCCAACCGCGACCACCGCGGTAGCGGTCCCCTGCTGTTTGAGCTCGGCGGCAGCGAGCAGAGTGTCGATCGAGTCCTTCTTCGCCGCCTCGACGAAACCGCAGGTGTTGACCAGGACTACCTCGGCATCGTCGGCGTCCTCGACCAGCCGCCAGCCGTCCGCGGCCAACCGCCCGGCCAGCTCCTCCGAGTCGACCTCGTTGCGGGCGCAGCCGAGCGTGACCACGGACACGGTGCGGGTCTGGGACACGGTCGAAGCCTACGGCAGCACCCCGGCGCCGCCGCCGTGATCGGCCCGGAACGGCGAGCGGATCAGCGCGCGTCCCGCGGGTCACCGGGCCGGTAGGTCACCCGCACGACCTCGCCGGACTTGCCCACTTCGCCGATATCCACGCCGTTGACCACCAGCCGAACCGCGCCCGCGTTGCCGATGATCAGGCTGATCGCCTTGCGGTCGGCGAACGTCTTGTGTGCGCCGCCCACCAGCGTGCCGGTGAACAGCTGCTTGCCGTTCGTCCCGGTCACCGACAGCCACGATGGGGCGCCGTGGATGAAGATCCCGACCCGGACGGACGTGGCCGACCTGGTGACCACCTCGCTGGCGGCGGGTACCCCGGACTTGCCGTCCTGGTAGGTCGCCACCATTCCGGTCGGCTGGTGGATACCCGACGGGCGGCCGGTGCCCGGCTGGCCAGTGCTCGACGGCCGGCCGGGGCCGGACTGCGAGCCCGCCGGAGCGCTCGGCGAGACCGAGATGCTGCCCAGCCCCCGGGGGGTGCGGTGATCGGTTGCGCTAGCCAGCCGGTAGCCCCCGTATGCGACCGCGACAACGAGCAGACCTGCCAGCACCGCGGACCAGTTCCACGCACGCGGCTCGACTTGACCCGCACGGTCGCCGAACAACTCCTTGAGCGTTGTCGGCGGTGGCGAGCCCCGTTGCTGGTCGTACTGTGCCAAGAGTGGCTGGGGGTCGAGGCCTACCGCGGCGGCCAGCGTGCGGATGTGTCCGCGGGCGTAGA
>DATAFN010000253.1:0-7765 GCA_036257435.1 Actinomycetes bacterium | reverse complement strand
CGGAGTACCGGGTCGAGGCCAACCGTGGGCTCGTCGAGAATGAGCACTTCGGGCCGACCCAGCAGGGCGACCGCGAGCGAGACCCGTGCCTCCTCGCCCCCGGACAGGCGCATCACGACCTGGTCCGCGTGTGAGGCCAGGTCGACGATGCCGAGGACCCGGTCCACATCGGCGGCCGGAGCGCCGAGCACCCGGGAGAAGTACCGCAGGTTCTCCCGGACTGTGAGGTCCTGGTAGACCGCGGGCGCCTGCGGTTGATACCCGATCTTCGAGCGCAGTGCCGCCGTGCCGGCCGGCAGTCCGAGCACGTCGATCGAGCCGGCCTCCACGACCTGCACGCCCACGATCGAGCGCATCAGCGTGGTCTTGCCACACCCACTGGGACCGAGCAGGCCGGTGATCGTGCCGGCCGAAATCCGGCAGGACAGATCGGGTATCACCAACCGGTCGCCGCGGCGGACCCGGAGTCCGGAGACCGTGATCGCCGGTGAATTCACCATATGTTGAATATAAGTCTAAGTGGACGGCTCGGGCAATAGGTAGCGCTCGACCGCCGGCCCGAGCAACCGGGCGATCTCGTCCGGTGAGGCGGAGGCGAGTGGCTCCAACTTGAGCACGTACCGGGCCATCGCCATCCCCATCACGTGCGAGAACGCCAGGCTTGCCCGCAGTTCGGGATCGGGGGCGCCGATCTCCTTGCTGATCTTCGCGAGCACTTCCCTGGTGAAGAAGTCCCGCATCACGTCGGCGACCGACTCGTTGGTGACCGCGGTTCGGATCACTGCGAGGAACCGGGTGCGGCCGTCCGGATCGTCCCAGACCGACAGCAGGAACCGGACCAGCCGCTCGCCGATCCGATCCAGCCCGTCCTTGAGCAGGCCGGACACCACCTCGGCCGGGTTCACCGGCAGGTCGAGGACCGCGACCAGCACATGCTGCTTGCTGCCGAAGTAGTGGTAGACCAGCGCCGGATCGACGCCGGCCGATCGCGCGATGCCGCGGATCGTGGTCTTGTCGTAGCCGTGCCGGGCGAACTCGGTGCGGGCGGCGGCCAGGATCGCGCCCTTGGTGTCGACCGGATCGCGCGGGCGGCCCGGTCCGCGGCGGCGGGTGGGGGCGCCGTCCGGCGCTGCGGCCGCCGTCATCGGCTACCGCCGCCCCGGCGCGGGCGACCCGCTCACCAGGTGCAGCCTGGTGAACGCCAGCGCCTCGGCCAGATCTGACTCCCGTTCCTGGCTGCTGACAGCGCGCCTGGTGTTGATCTCGAGCACGATCGTGCCGCGATAACCGTCGGCCGCCAGCCGCTCGAGCAGTTCCGCGCACGGTTGGCCGCCTCGGCCGGGCACCAGGTGCTCGTCGCGGGCCGATCCGCTGCCGTCGGCAAGGTGCACGTGGGCCAGCCGGTTCCCGAGCTTCTCGTACATCTGGATGGCGTCGGCCTGCGCCGTCGCGGTGTGCGACAGGTCGAGGGTAACGAACGGGTAGTCGCCGTCGACCACGTTCACCTCGGGTGCGTAGGCGGCGATCTCCCGGCTGCCGGCGCGCCACGGGAACATGTTCTCGACCGCGAACCTGACCGCGCCCTCCTCGCTCATCCGCGCCAGTCCGGCGGTGAACTCGCGCGCGTAGTCCCGCTGCCAGCGAAACGGCGGATGGACTACGACGGTCTCGGTGCCCAGCTCGGTCGCGAAAGCCTGCGCGGTGGCCAGTTTGAGCCAGGGCTCCACCCCCCAGACCCGCTGAGTGATCAGCAGGTTCGGCGCGTGAACCGACACGATGGGCAGCTCGTGATGGTCGGACAGCCTCTGCAGCACCTGCACGTCCTGGCTGACCGGATCCGCGGTCACCATCAGCTCGACCCCGTCGTAGCCCAGCCGCGCGGCGATCTCGAAGGCGCGGGCGGTCGAATCGGGGAATACCGACGCGGTCGACAGCGCGACCGGCGTGCCGGGCCGGTCCGGTACCGCGGGTCCGGGCGTAGCAGTCACGGCACCAGCCTACGAGCCCGGCGCTGTTACTGAGCGCGACGCGAAATCGCGGTGCGCCATCCGAGCTGGATGCCCCTACCCGGCCGCGTCTCGGCGAGCCGACTCGCTCTAGGCTGGAGGGCGTGTCCGAGGTCCCGCTGGACTTCCCCCGCGGCTGGGCGGAGTTCACCGATCCGGCGAACGAGAACCAGGTGATCAGGGCCGATCTCACCTGGCTCACGTCCCGCTGGGCGTGCATCTTCGGTCGGGGCTGCCACGGCATCGTGGCCGGCCGACCGGACGACGGGTGCTGCACCCACGGTGCCCACTTCGCCGACCTGGCGGACGAGCGGCGGGTCAGGCGCTGGGTCAAGCAGCTCACCAAAGTGGACTGGCAGTACCGTGCCGAGGGCCGGCGTGGCGGGTTCATCGAGGACGATCCGGACGAGGACGGCAAGAAGACGCGGGTCGTCGATGGCGCCTGCATCATGCTCAACCGGCCCGGCTTCGCCGGCGGCAGCGGCTGCGCGCTGCACGTGCTGGCGCTACGAATCGGCGAACACCCACTGCAGACCAAACCGGATGTGTGCTGGCAGCTGCCGATCCGGCGGACGTACCGCTGGGTCGACCGGCCGGACGAGACGAAGTACCTGGAGATCACGATCGGCGAGTACGACCGGCGCGGGTGGGGTCCGGGCGGCCATGACCTGCACTGGTGGTGCACCGGAAGCCCGCAGGCGCACGGTGCCGCCGAGCCGGTGTACCTCAGCTACGCGCCGGAGCTGATCGAGCTCATCGGCGAGGCGGCGTACAAGGAGCTCGCGGCCCGGTGCGAGGAGCGCGACCGGTTGCGGCCGCTCCCGATGCCGCATCCGGCCGACCCGGTCGAGGTGGACGGACTCAGCTAGGCCGATCTCACCCGGGTGACGACCGATCAGTTGTGAAGATGGCTCGCAGTCGCCAGGAAGCGCACTCGACTATCACGAATCGTGACAAGTCGTACAGGCGCGCCTACGCTCCAAATACGCGCGGCGCGGGGGCTCCCCTCGCCGCGCGGCCAGTGCGAGAGGCGTGCTTTCCACAGCCCCCGTTCCTGGCCCGCATTTTCCACAGTCGCGCGTGTCGGGGCCGCATTCTGTCGGCACCCGTTCGTAGCGTGACGCGCATGGCCAAGACAGTGAGCCGGGAGCGTACGGCCTTCCGATGCACCGAGTGCGGCTGGCAAACCAGCAAGTGGATCGGCCGCTGCGGTGAGTGCCAGGCGTGGGGCACGGTGGCCGAGCTTGGCGCGGTTCAGGTGCGCACGGTCCGGCCGGGTCCGGTCACCGAAACCGCCCGGCCGATTGGTCAGGTCAGCGTCGAGGCCGCGCAGACCCGCACCAGCGGAGTAGCCGAGCTCGACCGGGTGCTCGGCGGCGGGTTGGTGCCCGGGGCGGTGCTGCTGCTGGCCGGCGAGCCCGGCGTCGGGAAGTCCACCCTGCTGCTCGAGGTAGCGGCCCGATTCGCCACGGTGGACGCGCCGACGCTGTACGTCACCGGGGAGGAGTCAGCCGCCCAGGTCAGGCTCCGGGCCGACCGGATCGGCGCGCTGGCCGGTGACCTCTACCTGGCCGCGGAGACCGACCTGGGTGCGGTGCTCGGCCATCTCGACAGCGTCAAGCCCGACCTGCTCGTGCTCGATTCGGTGCAGGCGGTCACGTCGACCGAGGTGGAGGGCAGCGCCGGCGGGGTGACCCAGGTGCGCGAGGTCGCCGGCGCGCTCATCAAGACCGCCAAGGAACGAGGCATCGCCACCGTGCTGGTCGGCCACGTCACGAAGGACGGGTCGATCGCCGGTCCGCGGGTGCTCGAGCATCTGGTGGACGTGGTCCTCTACTTCGAGGGCGACCGGCACGCGCGACTTCGCATGTTGCGAGCGGTGAAGAACCGGTTCGGTCCGTCCGATGAGGTTGGCTGCTTCGACCTCGGCGACGCCGGGATCGAGGAGCTGCCCGATCCGAGCGGTCTGTTCCTTACCCGGCGTTACGAGCCGGTGCCCGGCACCTGCGTGACGGTGGCGCTCGAGGGCCGGCGGCCACTGGTAGCCGAGGTGCAGGCGTTGGTCGCGCCGACCCCACTGGCCACGCCGCGCCGGGCCAGCTCCGGGCTCGACTCATCCCGGCTGAGCATGGTCCTGGCAGTGCTCGAGCGCCGGTGCGGGCTCGACCTCAGTAAGCGTGACGTGTACTCGGCGACCGTCGGTGGGGTCCGGATGGCCGAGCCGGCCGCCGATCTGGCGATCGGACTGGCGATCGCTTCGGCCACGCTGGATCGGCCGCTGCCGACCGGTGTGGTCGCGATCGGAGAGATCGGGCTGGCCGGGGAGATCCGGCGGGTGAGCGGGCTGTCCCGGCGACTGGCGGAGGCGGTGCGGTTGGGATTCGACCATGCGCTCGTTCCGCCCGACCCTGGAACCATTCCGGCCGGTCTGCGCGTCAGTGTGGTGACCGACATGGCTGACCTGCTCACCACGCTTGCGCAGAGTGCTGGCTCGAGCGCACGTCGTAGCCGGACTTGATTTTCGCACTAAACTCTGCGCGGATCTTCCGACCGCAACGGGGATTACGAGGAACCGTGTCGCCACCCAGCCGGGTCGATCGGGGCCCGAGTGATGATGTGCTGCTGCGCCAGACCCTGGCCGCGGTGGCTCCCGGCACGCAGCTGCGCGAGGGCCTGGAGCGGATCCTGCGGGGTAACACCGGCGCGCTGATCGTGCTCGGCTACGACAAGACGGTGGAGTCGCTGTGCACCGGCGGCTTCGTCCTGGACGTCGAGTTCTCGGCTACCCGGCTGCGCGAGCTGGTCAAGATGGACGGCGCGATCGTTCTCGACCAGAACTGCGCCAAGATCGTCCGGGCGGCGGTGCACCTGATGCCCGACCCGTCCATCCCGACCGACGAATCAGGCACGCGGCACCGGACCGCCGAGCGCATCAACAAGCAGGTCGGCTATCCGGTGATCTCGGTCAGCCAGTCGATGCGAATCATCGCGCTGTACGTCCACGGCCGGCGGTACGTGCTGGAAGGTTCCGCCGCGATCCTGTCCAGGGCCAACCAGGCGCTGGCCACGCTGGAGCGGTACAAGCTGCGCCTGGACGAGGTCAGCGGCACGCTGTCCGCGCTCGAGATCGAGGATCTGGTCACCGTCCGCGACGTCAGCGCGATGGCCCAGCGGCTGGAGATGGTGCGGCGGATCGCCCGGGAGATCGAGGGGTACGCGGTCGAACTCGGCAGCGACGGCCGGATGCTCACCCTGCAGCTCAACGAGCTGACCGGCGGCGTCGAACCGGATCGCGAGCTGATGGTGCGCGACTACCTGCCGGCCGGCCCGCGGTCCCGTACGGTTGCCGCCGCGCTGGCCGCGCTCGATCAGCTCGACGCGACCGAGCTACTTGATGTCGGCCTGGTCAGCCGCGCGGTCGGGTTCGGTCCCGGCGCCGACGTGCTCGACCTCGCGGTCAGCCCGCGCGGCTACCGGATGCTGGCCAGAATCCCAAGGCTGCCCGGCACCGTCGTCGACCGGCTGACCGAGCATTTCGGCTCGCTACCGAAGCTGCTGGCCGCTGGCGTCGACGAGCTGCTCGCAGTCGAGGGGGTCGGCGAGGCTCGAGCTCGTTCGGTCCGGGACGGCCTGTCCCGGTTGGCCGAGTCGTCCATCCTCGAGCGGTACGTGTAGCTCCCGAAGCAATCCGCCGCCGCGCTTGCGGCGGCAGCGTGGGATGCTCAGTCGGCCAGCACGAAGCTGGCCTTCTGGCTGGACACGTTGCCGGCCGTTGCGATCAGGGTGTACGTCCCGGCCGCTGCCGCCGGCTGACCGGACGGGCAGCCTTGCCTGGACCTGATCCGGTCCCAGGCGATCGACACCGTCACCGGCTCGTCCGGCTGCAGCGTCCGCAGCCTGGACGCCTCGGCGACCGCGCAGTCGTCGGAGTTCCAGATTCGCGTGGTACCGGACTCCACCGTGGCCTCCCAGCCACGAGGCCCCACGTCGTACCGGCATGGTCCGGCGCCGACGTTGACGATGCTGAGCCGGAAAGTCGCGTCCTGGGTGGGCGGGAAAATGCTCTGGTTCGGCTTAACCGACACCTTGATGTTGCCGTCCTGGCAGTATCCGGGCACGACACCGCCGCCGGCCACGACCCCGCCGGATGGCTCGCCGGTCGGTTGGCCATCCCCGCCACCATCGCTGGGCTCCTCCGCCGGCTCGGTCGTGCTCCCCGGGCCTCCGCTTGGCGTAGCGGTCGAGGTCGGCTCGGCGGTCCCGGGACCCGCCAGCGACATGCCGGTGCCGCGCCGCAGCGCACCGTCCTCCCCACCGGACCCGTCGCCGGCACACGCTCGCGATCCGACGAACAGCGCAGTCAGCACCGCCACCAGCAGCAACGCGCGGCGCCGCCAGTACGTCGCGGTCGGCTCGCGGCCGACCGGGCGAAGCAGCGGATCCACTTCGCCACCATAAGAGCCGCGGGGCCGAACACCGGGTCGCAACGCCGAGCGGTGCCGAGAATCACCCGAGCTGGCAGGATCGCAGCGTCATGACCGTGCACCCGACCGCAAGCGCCGGCACCGGGTCCCCCGTCGCTACCGAGAGCGACTCGGCGCGCCGAGTTGTCGCGCAGACCGGCGCAGCCGCTCGGGTGGCCGCGGCGCCCGACGCGGTCGTCGGCCCGTTGCTGTCCTGGTACCGCGCACACGCCCGCGACCTGCCATGGCGGCGGCCCGGGACCACACCGTGGGCAGTGCTGGTCAGCGAGATCATGTTGCAGCAGACTCCGGTCTCCCGGGTGGAACCGGCCTGGCGGGAGTGGCTCGCGCGCTGGCCCTCGCCGGCTGCGCTGGCCGCGACGACGGCCGGCGACGCGGTCCGCGCCTGGGGTTCGCTCGGATACCCGAGGCGCGCGCTTCGGCTGCACGAGGCGGCAACCGCGCTCGTCGACCACCATGACGGCCAGGTGCCAGCCGAGTTCGACGCGCTGCGCCGGCTGCCGGGCGTAGGGGGCTATACCGCGGCGGCGGTGGCCTCGTTCGCGTTCCGGCAACGGCACGCGGTGCTCGATACGAACGTGCGCCGGGTGCTCGGCCGGGTGTTCGGCGGGGTCGAGTATCCGCGACCCGGCGGCCCGAGCGGGGCCGAGCGGCGTCTGGCCGAGGCGCTGCTGCCGGCCCGCGCGACCGACGCGGCCCGCTGGGCAGTCGCTTCGATGGAGTTCGGCGCGCTGGTCTGTACCGCCCGGTCACCGCGCTGCGCGGAGTGCCCCATCCGCACCGCGTGCGCCTGGCAGCGCGCAGGTGCGCCGGCTTACTCCGGCCCGGCCCGTCGAGGCCAGGCCTACGAGGGCACCGACCGGCAGGCCCGCGGCCGGATCCTGGCGCTGCTGCGTTCGGTGGACGCCCGGGTGCCGGCCAAAGACCTGGCCACAGTGGTGGCGGACCCGGCCCAGCGGCGCCGGGCCATCGACGGCCTGATCACGGACGGGCTGGTCGAGGCCACCTCTTCGGGCTATCGGCTGCCCGGCCCCCGCTAGCCGGTGCAGTCGAGTGTCCCCGACGGTGTCGAGCAATCCCGACGGTGTCGAGTGTGCTGGACGGATCACACCGTGCCCCAGCCCAGCCGCCATGCGATCGCGGACAAGACCGTGGACGGCAGCTGCCGTCCACGGTCAGGGGACCCGAACTAGGGCTGCTCCTGGCTACCGGCGGTCTCCTCCACCGGCGGGGCCGCGGGCAGCGGGGTCTTCTGCTCACCGGTGAACGTGAACG
>DATAFN010000233.1:0-37033 GCA_036257435.1 Actinomycetes bacterium | reverse complement strand
GATCACCGTTGACCGGCGGTATCCCCGGGTCGAACCGGTCGGCTGATCACCCTTCCCTTCGACGCGGGACAATGGTGGGGTGCGGGGCACGAACGCCGGCGTCGATGCCGCGGGCTTGCGGGAGCGGCTGGCCGCGACCGTGGACGGCGAGATCGGGTTCGACGCCGGGACTCGTGCGCTCTACACCGCCGACGCGTCGATCTACCGGCGGGTGCCGGTTGGAGTGGTGCTGCCACGCAGCGTCGACGGTGTCATCGCCGCGGTCGCCGCCGCCCGGGAGTTCGACGCTCCGCTCGTGGTCCGAGGTGGCGGTACCAGCGTGGCCGGCCAGGCCACCGGGACCGGGCTGGTCATCGACACGTCGAGGTACCTGACCCGGATCGACGCCATCGACCCGACCCGCTGCACCGCCACCGTGCAACCCGGCGTGGTGCTGGACCGGCTCAACCAGGCCGCGGCGGTGCACGACCTCACGTTTGGCCCGGACCCGGCCACCAGGACCCGGTGCACGGTCGGCGGGATGATCGGCAACAACTCCTGCGGCGCGCACTCGGTCGCCTGGGGCACGACCGCGGACAATGTCGAGGCGCTGGACGTGCTCACCTATCGGGGCGAGCGGCACTCGGTCGGGTCCGCCGCCGGGCACCCGGCGGTGACCGCGTTGCTCGACCGGTACCGTGCCGCCCTGCGGACCGGGCTGCCGCAGCTGCCCAGGCGCAGTTCCGGCTACCTGCTCGACCGGTTGCTGCCGGAGCGGGGCGGCAGTCTGGCCGCGGCGCTGGTCGGCGCCGAGGGCAGTTGCGTCACCGTGCTCGGCGCCACCGTGCGGCTGGTGCCGGCTCCGGCCGCGCGCGCCCTGCTCGTGCTCGGCTACCCGGATGCCGCGGCCGCCGCCGACGCCGCACCCGCAGTGGCCGAGTACCGCCCGCTCGCGGTGGAAGGGATCGACGAGCAGCTGGTCGCGACGCTTGCCACCCGGGGGCGCCGCCCGCCGGTTGCGCTACCGGCTGGCGGTGGCTGGCTGTACGTCGAGGTGGGTGGCGAGTCGCCCGACGATGCTGCGGCGGTGGCCGCCCGGGTCGCGCGGGCGATGGCGGCGCCGAGCCAGTCGGTGGTCACCGACCCGGACCGGCAGCGCGCGCTCTGGCGGATTCGCGAGCACGGCGCGGGGCTGGCCAGCCGGATGCCGGACGGCAGCGAGGCGTGGCCCGGATGGGAGGACGCGGCCGTGCCACCCGAGCGGTTGGGCGGCTACCTGCGCGACTTCACGGCGCTGCTGGCCGCGCACCACCGCCGCGGGATCATGTACGGCCACTTCGGCGAGGGCTGCGTGCATGTGCGCATCGACTTCGACCTCGGCTCGGCCGCCGGCGTGGCCGGCTACCGGCGGTTCCTGACCGAGGCGGCCGACCTGGTCATCGGCTACGGCGGCGTGTTCTCCGGCGAGCACGGCGACGGCCTGGCCCGCACCGAGCTGTACGAGCGGCTGTTCCCGGCCGAGGTGATCCGGGCGTTCGGCGAGTTCAAGGCGATCTGGGATCCCGACGATCGGATGAACCCCGGAGTCGCGGTCCGGCCGTTGCCGCTGGACCGGAATCTTCGGCTGACGGCCGGCCCGCGGCCGCGCACCCAGCTCGGCTATCCGGAGGATGGCGGTGACTTCGCTCGCGCGCTGCGCCGGTGCGTCGGCGTGGCGGCGTGCCGGACCGAGCGCGGGGGCGTGATGTGCCCAAGCTTCCGGGCTACCCGCGCCGAGCAGCACTCGACCCGGGGACGCGCTCGACTGCTCGAGGAGATGCTCGGCGGCGAGCTGATCACCGATGGCTGGCGCTCGGCCGAGGTGCGCGATGCGCTGGACCTCTGCCTGTCGTGTAAGGGCTGCGCGTCGGATTGCCCGGTCAACGTCGACATGGCCGCGTACAAGTCGGAGTTCCTCGCCCACCACTATGCGGGACGGCCTCGTCCGGCCTCGCACTACTCATTGGGCTGCCTGCCCCTGTGGCTACGGCTGGCCCGGCTGGCGCCGTCACTGGTCAACGGTCTGATGGGTGGCCGCACGACCGGCAGCCTGCTGCGGTGGCTGGCCGGCATCGCCGCCGAGCGGCCGCTGCCACCGCTTCCGGCCCGGTCACTGCTGGGGTGGTACCACCGGCGGCCTCCGGCGCGGAATGGCGGCGATCAGGTGCTGCTCTGGCCGGACACGTTCACCAACTACCTCACCCCGTCGGTCGGGATCGCCGCGGTCGGGGTGCTGGAGAGCGCGGGACTGTCCGTGCGGTTGCCCGATCGGGCCGTGTGTTGCGGTCTCACTTGGCTGTCCACGGGCCAGCTGGGCGTGGCCCGCCGGGTGATGCGCCGGGCGCTGGACGTGCTCGCGCCGGTGGTCGCGGCCGGCACGCCGGTGGTGGTGCTCGAGCCGAGCTGCGCGGCGGCGCTGCGCGGTGACCTCGCTGCGGTGTTGCCCGGCGACCCGCGAGCCGGGCCGGTCGCCGCCGGCATTCGGACGTTCGCCGAGTTGCTCCACGAGCACGCGCCGCAGTGGACGCCGCCGGCCGTCGATGCGGACGCGATCGTGCAGATCCACTGCCACCAGCATGCGGTGCTCGGGTTCGACCCGGATCGCCGATTGCTCGGCCGGGCCGGTGTACGCGCCGATGTGCCGGACGCCGGCTGTTGCGGACTGGCCGGCAACTTTGGCTTCGAGCGCGGCCATTACCCGGTCTCCATGGCGGTCGGCGAGCTGGCGCTGCTTCCGGCGGTCCGGGCGGCCGGGCCGGACACGCTGGTCATCGCGGACGGCATCTCCTGCCGGCTGCAGATCGCGCACGGCACCGGCCGCCCGGCCTACCACCTGGCCGAGGTCCTCGCCAAAGCTGCCACCGCCACCCCCACCCGCCCTTCCTGATCACCGCCCGTCGGCCGCGGGGCGGGTTAGTGTGGCGCCCAGCCTTCGACCTCCTCGGGCTTGCGCGGGCCGGGGCCGACGTAACGGGCAGACGGTCGGATGAGCCGTCCGGTGCGCTTCTGCTCGAGGATGTGCGCGCTCCAGCCGGCCGTTCGCGCACACGTGAACATCGCCGTGAACATGTGCGCCGGAACCTCGGCGAAGTCCAGCACGATGGCCGCCCAGAACTCGACGTTGGTCTCCAGCACCCGGTCCGGCCGGCGGGCCCGCAGCTCCGCCAGCGCCGCCTGCTCCAGCGCCTCGGCCACCTCGTAACGCGGCGCGCCTAGCTCCTTGGCGGTGCGCCGCAGCACCCGGGCGCGCGGATCCTCGGCCCGGTACACGCGGTGACCGAACCCCATCAGGCGGTCGCCGGAGTCCAGCAGCCGCTTGACGTAGCCGACGGCATCGCCGGTGCGCTCGACCTCCTCGAGCATGTGCAGCACCCGGGACGGCGCACCGCCGTGCAGCGGCCCGGACATCGCGCCGACCGCGGCGGACAGGCAGGCCGGCACGTCGGCGCCGGTGGATGCCACCACCCGGGCGGTGAAGGTGGACGCGTTCATGCCGTGCTCGGCGGCGGAGGTCCAGTACGCGTCGATGGCCCGCACGTGCTTCGGGTCCGGCTCACCGCGCCAGCGCCGCATGAACCGCTCGACGATCGTGCGGGCCTTGTCGATCTCTCGCTGCGGCACCATCGGCAGGCCGATGCCGCGGGCGGACTGCGCGACGTACGACAGCACCATGACCGCCGTCCGGGCCAGATCCTCGCGGGCCTGCTCGTCGTCGATGTCGTACAGCGGGTGCAGCCCCCAGGCCGGCGCCAGCATCGCGATCGCGCTCTGCACATCCACCCGCACATCGCCGGAGTGAACCGGCAGCGGGAACGGTTCGGCCGGTGGCAGGCCAGGGTTGAACTCGTTGTCGACCAGCAGCCCCCACACGTTGCCGAAGGAGATTCGCCCAACAAGATCTTCGATGTCGACGCCGCGGTAGCGTAACGAGCCACCCTCCTTGTCCGGCTCCGCGATCTCGGTCTCGAAGGCGATCACACCCTCGAGACCGGGCTTGAACTCGGACTCCGTCATTGCGGATGCTCCTTTGCCATACGCAGCTGGGGCACGGTCTCGGGGCCGGTCTTAGCCTGCCAGCCTAGAAGAAAGGGGCGGCCATGGAGCCGGACCGACTGGCGGCGATGCGTGCTTCCTACCAGCTTGCCGGGCTCGATGTAGCCGACCTTGCCCCGGATCCGTTGCGCCAGCTCGCGGACTGGCTGTCCACGGCCGCCGCGGCTGAGCTCCCGGAGCCGAACGCGATGATTCTGGCAACCGCCGACGCGGCCGGCCGGTCGAGCGCTCGGACCGTGCTGCTCAAGGGTTTCGGGGCTGCTGGCCTGCTGTTCTTCACCAACCACACCTCGCGCAAGGCGCGCGAGCTGGCGGCCAACCCGTGGGCGACGGTGCTGTTCCCCTGGTACCCCATCGGCCGGCAGGTCATTGCGTCCGGTCCGGTGGCCCGGACCGATGACGCCGAGTCGGCCGCCTACTTCGCGAGCCGGCCGTACGACTCCCAGATCGGCGCCTGGGCCTCCCGGCAGTCCAGCGTGGTGGCATCGCGCGCCGAGCTCGACGAGCGCTACCGGAAGCTGATCGAGCGCTGGCCTGCGGGTACCGCGGTGCCGGCGCCAGACTTCTGGGGTGGCTACCGGTTGCTCCCGGATACGGTGGAGTTCTGGCAGGGCCGGGCCGGCCGGATGCACGACCGGCTGCGATACCGGCGAAGCGCCGACGGTATGGAGTGGATCATCGAGCGACTGGCGCCGTGAGTAGCGAATCCCCGATCGACGAGGTCGCGGAGGTCGCTCAACCGGTGCGGCGGCGGGTCATGGTGGACCTGCGGCCGCTGCAGACGGCCCCGGACTATCGCCGGCTGTGGATCGGCTCCACGGTGTCGTTCCTCGGCGCGCAGATGACCGGTGTCGCGGTCGCGATCCAGGTGTATTCGCTGACCGGGTCCAGCTTCGCGGTCGGCGCGATCGGCATCTGCATGCTGGTGCCGATGATCATGTTTGGCTTGTACGGAGGAGCGGTGGCCGACGCGGTGGATCGCCGCCGGCTTGCGCTGGCCTCGTCGACCGGGCTCGCCCTGGTCAGCATTGTGCTCGCGGTTCAGGCGTTTGCCGGCGGCCGGGCGCTGTGGCTGCTGTATGTCTGCGTGGCCCTCCAGGGCGCGCTCAGCGCGATCAACAATCCGACCCGGCTGGCGATGATCCCGCGGTTGCTCCCGCGCGAGCTGCTCACCTCCGCGAATGCGCTCGGCCAGCTCGGCCACAACCTCGGGTTCACGCTCGGCCCGCTGCTGGGCGGGGTGGTGATCGGCTGGCTCGGGTTACCGGCCGCGTACACGCTGGACGCGATCGGTTTCTGCGTCGCGCTGTACACGCTCTATCGGCTCCCGGCGATGCCGGTGGGCGGGGACGGCCGGGCGCCGGGGCTGAGCTCGGTGCTCGAGGGGCTGCGGTTCCTGCGGACCCGCAAGAACGTGTTGATGACCTTCCTGGCCGATATGTGCGCGATGGTGCTGGCCCAGCCGCGCGCCCTGTTCCCGGCGGTGGCCGGTGGCTTCTACGGTGGCGGCACCCGCACCGTCGGGCTGCTCGCCGCCGCACCCGCGTTCGGCGCGGTGGCCGCCGCGCTGGTGTCCGGGTGGACCGGCAGGGTGCGCCGGCAGGGGCTGGCGGTGTTGATCGCGGTCACCGTCTGGGGTGTCGCGGTGGGACTGTTCGGGCTGAGCCGGGCGCTGTGGATCGGTGTGCTCTGCCTGGCCGTGGCCGGCTGGGCGGACATGATAAGTGCGGTGTTCCGCAACACGATCCTGCAGGTGGCTACGCCGGATGCGCTGCTAGGGCGGCTGCAGGGCGTATTCATCGTGGTTGTCGCCGGCGGTCCGCGCCTGGGCGACTTCACCGCCGGCACGGTGGCGACGCTTACCTCAGAACGGGTCGCGATCCTGTCCGGTGCAGTGGCCTGCGTAACGGCTCTCTGGTTGCTCGCGGTCCGGTTCCCGGGCTTTGCCCGCTACGACGCGCGGCATCCGAAGCCCTAGGTGATCTCAATCCAGACCGCGTCGGCCTTACCGAGCACCCGGCCGTCGGCGCCGTACCCGGTCGTGGTGGTGAACGCCTTGCGGCCGTCCCGGCCGTTCAGCCGACCCACTACGACGCACCGCTCGCCGACCCCGGGCACGGCCTGCACTCGTGCGGTCATCCGTCCGAGCACCATCGGCCGGCCGACCAGATCGACGGTCCACCCGCCCGGGCAGTCGAGCGCCGCCCAGACGAACTCCGGGCGGACCCGGCCACCGTCGGCCAGCGAGGCGTCCGGCTGCCACAAGGCCGCGGTCGTGTCGGCCCGACCGGGCAGCAGCCCGGGCTGCAGTCCAAGCCCGTCGCGGGCCGGCCGGGCCGGCCCGCACACGAAACAGGTCGGGAACGGATGATCGACGAGCCCGCCGTAGTGGCGCGCCGCCGCGGCGGCCTGGTCGGGATCCACCGGTTCGACCGGGCTGCCGGTGAGATCAGCTGGCGCGGCCTCGGCGATCAGGGTGCCCGCCCGTTCCAGCCGGATCCTCGGCGCAGCCTCGACCACGGTCATCGGCTCGGCCAGCGGCGGCGGCTTGCGCAGCGTCACCGCGACCGGCTCGGCTCCGGGTAGACCGCCGCTGAGCAGCGCGGCCAGCCGCCCGGACAGGTAGCCGCCGTTTGCCGAGTCGGGCGGTCCGTTGAAGCGGCGGTTGATGGTAAGCACGGGCGCGGCCGACATGGCGCGCATTATCCGGGCCCTAGGACAGCAGGTCGGCGGCGACCCGCAGATCCTTGACGAACGCCTCGAAGGCCTGGTCCTGGTCGTCCGCACGCAGGACGGCGGATGGGTGCACGGTTGGCACCATGTATCCGGCCTTGCGGGCCGCGTCCTCACCGTCCCGCGGCGGCATCGGGATCGGAAGACCGCGCTGCTGGGTCACCCGGAACGAGGGCCCAAGCAGCGCGCGCCCCGCGGTCGCGCCCAGGATGACCAGGACCTCGGGGTCGAGGATGGCCAGCTCGGCATCCAGCCAGGGCCGGCACGCCTCGATGTGGGCCTGGTCCGGAGTCTGATGGATCCGCCGCTTGCCTTGGGTGGCGCGCTGGAAGCGGAAGTGCTTGACCGCATTGGTGACGTAGGAGTCCGCCGTGGCGATGCCGACCTGCTCGAGGGCCCGGTCGAGCAGCCGGCCGGCCGGCCCGACGAACGGCGCGCCCTGCAGGTCCTCCTGGTCACCCGGCTGCTCACCGACGAAAACCACCCGTGCGGTAGGGCTGCCTTTGCTGAAGACCGTCTGCGTTGCGTCCTTGTACAGCTCGCAGCCCTCGCAGCCGCGGGCCGCGGCTGCAAGCTGGTCGATGCCGGCGCCGGCCGGTACCCAACGAGCGGCACCCGGACGTTCGGGGTCTGCCATACGGCCGAGGCTACTCGCCCGGGGTTGCCCCCGGAGTAGACAATGGCCACGTGAGCGACCTCATCGACACCACCGAGATGTACCTCCGGACGATCTTCGAACTCGAGGAGGAAGGGGTCGTTCCAATGCGGGCCCGAATCGCCGAGCGGCTGGCGCAGAGCGGGCCGACCGTCAGCCAGACGGTAGCCCGGATGGAGCGGGATGGGCTGGTGACGGTCGAAGGCGATCGGCACCTCGAGCTGACCGCGAAGGGCCGGGCGCACGCCACCCGGGTGATGCGCAAGCACCGGCTCGCGGAGTGCCTGCTCGTCGAGGTGATCGGGTTGGACTGGGAGAATGTGCACGCCGAGGCGTGCCGCTGGGAGCACGTGATGTCCGATGCGGTCGAGCGGCGGCTGCTGGAACTGCTCGACCATCCGAAGGAGTCCCCGTTCGGCAACCCCATCCCAGGCCTTGGGGAACTCGGCGAGATCGGCATCACGGACGATTTTCTGGACGGGGTCGAACCGCTCGCCGAGGTGGCCACCGATGAGGGCATCCGGGTCCAGGTTCGCCGGATCAGCGAGCCGCTGCAGAGCGACGAGCCGATGATGGCCGCGCTGCGCCGCGCCGGAGTGCGTCCTGGTCAATCGGTCAAGGCGACCGTCTCGCCCGGTGGGGTCCTGGTCGGCAGCGGCGGGGAAACTGCGGAGCTGTCCAAAGACATGGCGACACACGTATTTGTCACCACTGACGCCTGACTCGGCCGGGTTGGCGCGCGGAGTGCTTGCGCTGGGGTCCGGGCCCTGCGGGAGGCCTCGGTCTGGCGTGCATCTGGCTGCTCCGGTGGTCACCGCGTAGGTCACCGCGTAGGGAGACACCCCGGTTATCTGTTTGACCTGTCCCGGCACTACTCTCGCCAATGGCTGCCACGCTCTATGGCAGGAGTGCTGGCGCGCTGCGATCGCGGTGTGGTGTCGCCAACCGTGCGAGATCCGATCCGGACAGCGAGGGCGGACGTTCGTGGACCTGTTCGAGTTCCAGGCGAGGGAAGTCTTCGACAAGCACGGCGTGCCCGTGCTCGATGGCGCGGTTGCCGGCACGCCCGAGGAGGCGCGCGAAGCAGCGGCCAGGATCGGTCGCCCGGTCGTGGTCAAGGCCCAGGTCAAGACGGGGGGGCGGGGCAAGGCCGGCGGCATCAAACTGGCCGCGAACCCGGACGAGGCCGCGGAGCGGGCGCGCGAGATCCTCGGCATGGAGATCAAGGGCCACGTCGTCCGCAAGGTGATGCTCGCGGAAACCGCGGACATCGCTGCCGAGTACTACGCCTCGTATCTGCTCGACCGGGCGAACCGGACGTTCCTCGCGATGGCCTCGGTCGAGGGCGGGATGGACATCGAGCAAGTGGCCGCCGAGAAGCCCGAGGCACTGGCCAAGCTGCCGATCGACGCGCTGACCGGTGTCGACGTGGCCAAGGCGGCCGAGATCGTCGCCGCGGCGAACTTCCCGGTCGATGTGCGGGACCAGGTCGCGTCCGTGCTGATCCAGCTCTGGGGCGTGTTCGTTGCCGAGGACGCCACGCTGGTCGAGGTGAACCCCCTGGTCAAGACCGCCGATGGGCGCATCGTCGCGCTCGACGCGAAGGTCACCCTGGACGACAACGCGGACTTCCGGCACGCGGACGTATTCCAGGCATACGCGGACACGCACGCGGTGGACCCGCTCGAGGCGCGAGCCAAGGAGAAGGACCTCAACTACGTGAAGCTGGACGGTGCGGTTGGGATCATCGGCAACGGTGCCGGTCTGGTCATGTCCACGCTGGATGTCGTGGCGTACGCGGGCCAGGAGTTCGGCGGGGTGAAGCCGGCGAACTTCCTCGATATCGGCGGCGGCGCGTCCGCACAGGTGATGGCGAACGGGCTGGAGATCATCCTGTCGGATCCATCGGTGCGCAGTGTGTTCGTCAACGTGTTCGGCGGCATCACCGCGTGCGATGAGGTCGCCAACGGCATCATCGCGGCGATCGAGATGCTCAAGGCGCGTGGCGAGGCGATCACCATGCCGCTCGTGGTCCGGCTGGACGGAAACAACGCCGAGGAAGGCCGGCGGATCCTCGACGAAGCCGAGCACGACGTCGTCGAGCTGGTAGACACCATGGACGGCGCCGCACGGCGCGCGGCCGAGCTAGCGGCCGTCGCACGGTAGCTCGATCGCGGGACGGGTAGAAGGGCACGGCGAATCGATGTCGATCTTCCTCAACGGGCAGAGTAGGATCCTGGTCCAGGGCATGACCGGATCCGAGGGCACCAAGCACACTCGCCGGATGGTGACTTCGGGCAGCCGCGTGGTCGCCGGGGTCACCCCGGGCAAGGGCGGCCAGAGCTTGGACGGCATCCCGGTCTTCGACAGCGTGAAGGAAGCCGCGGAGGCGACCGGTGCCGATGTGTCGGTGGTGTTCGTGCCACCGAAGTTCGCCAGGTCCGCCGTAATCGAGGCGGTCGACGCCGGTGTTCCACTGTGCGTGGTGATCACTGAAGGTATCCCGGTGCACGACACCGCGTCGTTCTTCGCCTACGCCCAGGCGGGGGGCGGCACCCGGATCGTGGGACCGAACTGTCCGGGCGTGATCAGCCCCGGCCAGTCCAACGCCGGCATCATCCCGGCCAACATCACCAAGCCGGGGCGGATCGGCCTGGTCAGCAAGTCCGGCACGCTGACCTATCAGATGATGTACGAGCTGCGCGACATCGGGTTCTCCACCTGCGTGGGGATCGGCGGCGACCCGGTGATCGGCACCACCCACATCGACTGCCTGGCCGCGTTCCAAGCCGATCCGGACACCGACGCGATCGTGCTGATCGGCGAGATCGGTGGTGATGCCGAGGAGCGGGCCGCCGACTACATCAAGGCGAACCTGTCCAAGCCGGTGGTCGGTTACGTGGCCGGATTCACTGCGCCGGAGGGCAAGACAATGGGCCACGCCGGCGCGATCGTGTCCGGGTCGTCGGGCACCGCGCAGGCCAAGCAGGAAGCGCTCGAGGCGGTCGGCGTGCGGGTCGGTAGGACCCCCAGCGAGACCGCACGGCTCATGCGCGAGGTCATGGCCCAGTCCGCTCACTAGCATGGTCTGCGATGCCAGCACACCCGGCCTTCCGGCGGATTGCCGGCCGCTACTCCCTCGACTCCGTGCTCGGCCGTGGCGGAATGGGGGTGGTCTGGCGTGCCGAGGACACGCTGCTCGGCCGCCCGGTCGCGGTCAAGGAGATCGAGCTACCTAACCACGATCACACCGCTGTACGCGAGCGCGCGATGCGCGAGGCCAGGGTGGCCGCCAGGCTCAACCATCCGAACGTCGTCACCCTGTACGACGTGGTCGACGACGGCGGCCGGCTCTACCTGGTCATGGAGCTGGTCGAGGCGCTGACCTTGCGCGACATCGTTCGCGCGAGCGGGCCGGGCTCGCCGCTGCGAGTGGCCACGGTCGGGCTCGAGCTGCTGGACGCGCTGGTGGCCGCCCACGAGGCGGGGATCGTGCACCGCGACGTCAAGCCGCGCAACGTCATGGTCGCCGCGTCCGGCCGGGTCAAGCTGGCGGACTTCGGGATCGCGTCGATACAGGAGGAGACACAGCGGACCCGGACCGGCCCGATGGGCTCGCTGCCGTTCATGTCCCCGGAGCAGGCGGGGGGCGGACGCACCGGGCCGGCAACCGACCTGTGGGGTCTCGGCGCGACGATGTACTACGCGGTGGAGGGAGTGCCGCCGTTCGACGAGGACGGCACCGTCGCGACCCTGCGTGCGATCGTTTCGGTCGATCCGCGGCGACCGGAGCGAGCCGGACCGCTGACGCCGGTGCTGGCCGGGTTGCTGGTAAAGGATCCCGACCGTCGCACCACGGCCGACCGGCTGCGGCACCAGCTGCAATCCGTGCTGCAAGGCTCGGCCGATACGGTCCCGGTCCCGGTGGCCCAGCCGAATCCGGCCGCAGCGCAGGCCGATAGTACGCTCGTGCCGACCAGGATCTACTCCGCCGAGCCGGCGTCCAAGCCGCCCGGCCGGCCGAAGCGCGGTCGGCGGGTGCTGATCGCGGCGATCGCGTTCCTCGGGGTCGTCCTTGTGCTCGGCGCGCTGGATGACCGTGGCCGGCCTGCCGCCAAACCCCCGCCCGGGATTGGTGATCCGGTGCGGGACGGCAACCTCGAGTTTGTGGTCGACAAGCTGGTGTGCGGCGAATCCTCGATCGGTCCGCCGCTGTTCCGGCAGACCGCGCACGGTCAGTACTGCGTCGTTACGCTCAACGTGCGCAACGTCAAGAACGATCCCCGCACGTTCTCGATCGTCAACCAGAAGCTGCGGGACGGAGACCGGGAGTTCTCGGCAAGTGTGCTGGCCACGATGGCCGCCAACGGCTCGGCCAACCTGATCAACACCCAGCTCAATCCGGAGCAAACCGCACATGGCCTGCTGGTCTTCGACGTGCCCGAGTCGGCCACCCCGGACTCGATGGAGCTGCACGACTCGCTGCTCAGCGGCGGGGTCCGGGTAGCGGTGGGCGAGGCCGGCGGCTCCTAGGCCGGCTTGTCGCGCGCCGAGTGGGGTCCTACGGGAGGTAGACCTCTTTGATCTCGATCACCTCGCCGGTCTCCTTGTTGTAGCGCAGTCTGACCAGCATGTCCGTGCCGTCGCCGCTGTTGACGTAGCCAAACAGCTGGTCGGGCTCGATTTCCTGCTCCGGCGGTGCCCCGGTGAGCCGCTGGCTACCGAACACCTTGACGTCCGCGGCCACGACCCGATCCCGGAGCCGCTTGTTCACGTTGCTGATGTAGTAGTCGAGCGGCTCGCCGCCGTCTTCCTCCCACCGCTGCCTGGCTTCCTCGCCGGTCAGAAAGTCCACCCGGTCGAACACCAGCACCGTCTGGTCACCCGTGCGCACCACGGTGAGGTAGCCGTAGTCCGGATTCCGAAGATCGGTCGGGGGCGGTGATGCCGGCGCGGAACTCGCGGCCGATTCCGACTCGGACGGGTTGGACGTGCCGGTGTTGACCGCCTGTCCGGCCTGGGACGATCCGTCCCCGCCGCTGGTCAACGTGGCCAGGATCATGCCGAACAGCAGCCCCATCACAGCCGTCGCGCCCAGGGCCAGGAGCACCCTCCGGTCCCGCCAGAACATCGCTCGCCCTCTTTCCGGTCTTGCCGCCGGGGCAGGCATGGTGGACGGTACGGTACTGGCCCGCCCAAGCGAGGCGGTAGGGGGCTAGCCGCTCTGATCGACGCGGTCGAAGCAGGCCTCCCGTTGGCTCCGGGTCATGGGGTTGTCCGGATCTAGGCACTCCCAGTACTTGTTGATGAACACCGCCCAGAGGACGGTCACCAGGATTCCGAGAAGCACCCCGATGACCGACAGCACGGTTCCGGCCACCGCCACCCCTCGGTTGGTCGCCTCACCACGCCTGGCCCGGTTGATCGCAACGATGCCGAGGATCAGACCGACCGTGCCGAGGATGACGCCGCCCGCGCCGCTGAGCGCGGCCGGGATCGCCAGAATGCCGAGCACCAGCGCGGCGATGCCGAGACCGTTGCGGGGCATGCGCTGTCCCCAGCCGGGCGGAGGCCCTCCCGGCGTCGGATAGCCGCCGCCTGGCTGCGGATAGCCCGCGGGCGTGGCCGGCCGGCCGGGTTCGCTCGCGGCGGGCGGCTGCGACGGCGCCGGCGGCTGGGGTCGTTTGGCCCAGAAATCGTCCGGCGGTGGTTCCGATCCGGTGGGCGTCGACACGGGCGACCTCCTCGGCCTGTGCGGTTCCAGTGCGCTGCGGCCCGGGCCCGGACCGGCGAAGATCCGGCATTATCTCCGGTGCCGGCCAAGTTACTCGCCGATTACCACCGATCACGCTCCTTCCCGCGGATCGGTACCCGGCGGGTCGTCGGCCCCCGCGGTTCACACATCGGAGGTCAGCGGCTAGGTAACCGCCGGCCCCCGGAGACGGGCTCAGACCTTGATGGCGAGCGTGCCCATGATCTTGTCGGTGAACGTCTGCTTCTTGGAATCCCACAGCGGCCAGAGGTAGCCCAGCCCGCACGGCAAAGCGTCAACGATGTGGATGAAATATCGGGCTATGCCGAGCCCACCGCCGATGACCTGGCCGTCCTGCTCTCTGACGACCTTGATGTTGATGACCCGCTTGCCGATGGACTGCCCGCGACTTCCGGTCAAGTAGGACATGTAGAGCGCCCACGCCGTCGCAAGCAGGAGAAAGAAGAGGTAGACGGAGCCCATGCCGGTCGTCGTGCCATCCGCATTGGTCCTCGGGCCGTCCAGCGCGATGCCGATCAGGACGAGGACCCACGCCGGAGCGGAGTCGATGAGCCAGGCGAGGAACCGTAAGCCCCAGTGCGCGAGCTCGACGCCCGGTGGCGGGCCTCCATACGGGGGCGTGCCCGGAGAGTGGGAGAAGGCCGGATCGCTCGGATAGGACATATTTCCTCCTGAGTTACCCAGACGTAGCGCCGGGAGTGGGGTTTATCCGATGACGCCGAGCCGGACCACCTGGTAGATCCAGGAGAGGGCGACCGCGCCGAGCAGTAGCACCACCCGGTGCCGGTAGCGCAGATAACCCCACCTGCGGTACCAGCCGGCCGGCGCGGTGACCAGCACCCCGGCCGCGAGCACCGTCATCGGCTGAGCCCGGACCGCATTGGTCAGGTCACCGCTGCCCAGGTCCATGACCGCGGTCGTGGAGCCGCAGAACGGGCAGGGGACCCCGGTGAGCAGGCGCAGCGGGCAAACCACGCCCGGATCGTGCACAGCGTGCAGCCGCGCGGCGACCGCGCCGATCGCGACCAGAAGCGCGGCCCGGATCAGAACCGCTTCGGTTCCGTGCCGCCAAACACGGCTCATCCGCTCGGCAGCGGCACGTCGTAAAACACCGCTCACCTGCTGATATGCCGAGAATGCCGGCTGCACTCCGATCCACCCCGTTCGTGTTGATCCGACTCGGGCGCGCTCATCCTGGCGGGACCGGGTGCCGGGGTCAAGACCAATACCGTCAGTCCGGGAATCTGCCGTTCACCCGGGATCGCTAAGGTGTCGGCGATCGTTGCTCCACGATTGCGGCAAGGGAGTGGACGTGTCCGTGGGTCCTGCGCCCTCGGTTCCGGCACGCCTGGTCGTGCTGGTCTCCGGCACCGGCTCGAACCTGGCCGCGTTGCTCGCTGCCGCCGCGGACCCCGGCTATCCGGCGGCGGTGGTCGCTGTCGGCGCGGACCGGTCGGGTATCCCGGCGCTGGATCGCGCCGCCGAGGCTGGCGTGCCGATGTTCGTGGTCCGCACCGAGGTCCATCCGGACCGCGCGGCGTGGGACCGGGCGCTGACCGCCGAAGTGTCCGCATTCAACCCGGATCTGGTGGTGCTGGCCGGGTTCATGAAGATCGTCGGTCCGGCTTTTCTGGCAAAGTTCGGCGACCGGACCATCAATACCCATCCGTCCCTGCAACCCGCGTTCCCCGGTACGCACGCGGTCCGGGACGCGCTCGACTACGGCGTGAAGATCACCGGAGTGACCGTGCATCTGGTCGACTCGGGAGTGGACGCCGGCCCGGTCATCGCCCAAGCGGCGGTGCCGGTACTGGACGGTGACGACGAGGCCGGCCTGCACGAGCGGATCAAGTCGGTCGAGCGCGGGCTGCTCGTGGACACGGTGGGTCGGCTGGCCCGGGCCGGCTGGAGCGTGGACGGCAGGAGGGTATCGGTACATGAGCGATAGACAGCCCATCCGGCGGGCGCTGCTCAGCGTGTACGACAAGACCGGTCTGCCCGAGCTGGCGGCCGGCCTGGCCGCGGCCGGGATCCAGCTGGTCTCGACCGGCTCCACCGCCGCCGCCATCGCGGCAGCAGGCATGCCGGTCACGCTGGTCGAGGACGTGACCGGCTTCCCCGAGTGCCTGGACGGCCGGGTGAAGACGCTGCACCCGGCGGTGCATGCCGGACTGCTCGCGGATCGGGCCAACCCGGCGCACGTCAAGGCTCTGGCCGAGCTCGGCATCGAACCGTTCGACTTGCTCGCGTCCAACCTGTATCCGTTCGCCGCGACGGTCGCCGCGGGCGCGACCCCCGATGAGAGCGTCGAGCAGATCGACATCGGCGGGCCGGCCATGGTGCGGGCGGCGGCCAAGAATCACGGCTCGGTAGCGGTCGTAGTCGATCCGGCCGGCTATCCCGCGGTGCTGGCCGCGGTTGAGGCCGGTGGGTTCACCCGGGCCGATCGGGCCGTACTGGCCGCGGTCGCGTTCGCGCACGTCGCCGCCTACGACCTGATCGTGGCCGATTGGATGAGCGGCACGCTCGCGCCGGCCGCCGACGGCTGGCCCGGTTTCGCCGGCCTCGTGCTGACCCGCTCCGCGGTGTTGCGCTACGGCGAGAACCCGCACCAGCAGGCCGCGCTGTACGTCGACGCGGGGCAGGCGACCGGACCGACTGGACTGCCCGGGCTGGCCGGCGCCGACCAGCTACACGGCAGGCAGATGTCGTACAACAACTACGTCGACACCGACGCCGCCTGGCGCGCGGCGCACGACTTCGGCGAGCCCTGCGTGGCCATCGTCAAGCATGCAAACCCGTGCGGCATCGCGGTCGGGCCGGACATCGCCGCGGCGCACCGCAAGGCGCATGCCTGCGATCCGGTCAGCGCGTTCGGCGGGGTGATCGCGACGAACCGCCCGGTCTCGGCGGCCATGGCTGAGCAGGTCGCCGAGGTGTTCACCGAGGTCGTGTGTGCACCCGAATTCGAGCCCGGCGCGCTCGCTGTGCTGACCGCGAAGAAGAACATCAGGCTGTTGCGCTGCACCAGCCGCGGCGTCGCGAGCCAACTCGACTACCGGAAGATCGACGGGGGGATGCTGCTGCAGACAGTGGACCGGATCGACGCCGCCGGCGATGACCCGGCCTCCTGGCGGCTCGCCGTCGGCCCGGCCGCCCAACCGGAGCGGCTGGCCGATCTGGCGTTCGGCTGGCGGGCCGCGCGGGCGGTCAAGTCCAACGCGATCGTCCTCGTGTCCGGCGGAGCAACGGTCGGGATCGGGATGGGCCAGGTCAACCGGGTCGATGCGGCCCGCCTCGCGGTGGACCGGGCCGGGGAGCGGGCGGCCGGTGCGGTGGCCGCCTCGGATGCGTTCTTCCCGTTCCCTGACGGACTGCTGATTCTCGCCGAGGCCGGCGTCTCGGCGGTGGTCCAACCGGGCGGATCGGTCCGCGATGCCGAGGTGATCGCCGCCGCCGAGCAGACCGGGATCACCATGTACCTCACCGGCGTCCGGCACTTCGCGCACTGATGGCCGACATCCACCGCGAGGGTGACTACCGCGGCGTCGACTGGTCGGGTAGACACCTGGCCGGGCACCGGTTCGAGCGGTGCGCGTTCGGCGATGCGGACCTGCTCGAGCTCGTCACCGAGCAGGTGGTCTTCGAGGAATGCGACTTTTCCGGGGTGCGGCTGAACGCGTCCGATCACGTGAGCACCGCGTTCCTGCATTGCCGGTTCCTGCGCACCTCGTTGTTCGCCGCTCGCCTGGCCGGCTGCAAGCTGGTCGGCTCGGTGTTCGAAGGTCCGTGCGTGCTCAAGCCGTTGCGGGTCGAGGGTGGCGACTGGTCGTACGTCTCGCTGCGGGGCCAGGACCTGTCCGGGCTCGACCTGACTGGAGTCCGCCTACACGGGGCCGATCTGTCCATGGCTGATCTGCGCGGCACCGGCCTGCGCCGCTGCGACCTCGGCTATGCGCGGTTCGATGAGGCGGTGACGGCCGGGCTCGACCTGCGCGAAGCCGACGTCGAGGCGGTCGATCTGCGGAACCTGGATCTGACCGGCGTGCGGCTCGACCTGGCCCAGGCGGTGCAGCTGGTCGGCTCGTACGGTGCCATTGTCGACGTGTAGGCACGGCCAGGGGGCTGCGCTTGATGGTCATGGTGCGGGCCCAAAGGCGCGATGACCAGTACCACCGGTATGGGAGACTGAACCTCTGTGAGTGCGCAAATCCTTGACGGCAAGGCCACCGCGGCCGAGATCCGAGCCAACCTCAAGCTGCGCGTCGCCCGGCTCGCTGAGCTTGGCGTGACACCGGGCCTGGGCACCGTGCTCGTTGGGGAGGACCCGGGCAGCCTGGCCTACGTGGCCGGCAAGCACCGCGACTGTGCCGCGGTCGGGATCACCAGCCTTCGCTACGACCTGCCGGTCGATGCCTCCCAGGCGGACGTCGAGGCCGCGGTCCGCGCGCTCAACGAAGACCCGCGCTGCACCGGATTCATCGTGCAGCTGCCGTTGCCCGGCCAGGTCCGCGAGACGGCCGTGCTGGAGCTGATGGATCCGGGCAAGGACGCCGATGGGCTGCACCCGATCAACCTGGGCCGGCTGGTGCTGAACGAGCCGGCCCCGTTGCCGTGCACGCCGCGCGGCATCGTCACGCTGCTGCGCCGGTACGGCATCGAGCCGGCCGGTGCCACGGTTTGCGTGCTCGGCCGCGGGATCACGGTCGGCCGGCCGCTCGGACTGCTGCTGACCCGCCGGTCGGAGAACTCGACCGTCACGCTTTGCCATACCGGCACCAAGGACATTCCTGCGCACACCAGACAGGCCGATATCGTCGTCGTCGCGACCGGCGTGCCGGGGATCCTGACTGCCGACATGATCAAGCCTGGTGCGGTCGTGGTTGACGTCGGACTGACCCGGTCCCCGGACGGGCTGATCGGCGACGTTGCGCCCGAGGTGCGCGAAGTCGCCGGCTGGCTGTCCCCGGTGCCGGGTGGCGTCGGACCGATGACCCGGGCGATGCTGCTACTGAACGTGGTCGAAGCCGCCGAGCGAGCGGCCGGAATCGGCAGCGATCCGGTTGCGCGTTAGGGAACGCCCGGTCCCGACCCCCGAGTCCTAGTTCGAGGAGGATCGCATGGCCGACAAGCCGGCCCGCGGGCTTGCCGATGTGGTCGCCGCCTCGACCGCGCTGTCCGATGTGGACGGGGTGGCAGGGCGGCTGTACTACCGCGGCTACGACATCCACGATCTGGCCGGGCGGACGAGCTTCGAGGAGACCGTCCACCTGCTGGTCCGGGGAAGCCTGCCCACTTGCGCCGAGCTCGATGCGCTCACCGCCGAGCTCGCTGAGGCGCGCACGATCGGGTCCAGCGCGCCGGCCGTGCTGCCGTACGTCACGCAGTCCGGCAGCCCGATGGAGGCGTTGCGCACGCTAGTCTCCGCGCTGTCCGTGGACGATCCGGACGCGTCCGACTCCGGCCCCGAAGCGAATCAGCGCAAGGCGATCCGCCTGGTCGCGCAGATGCCGCTGCTGGTCGCGACCTACCATGCCGCCCGTACTGGCGCGACGTTGCCCGACCCGGTCGACGATCTCGGCATCGCCGGCAACTTCCTGCTGCAGATCACCGGCCGCCGGCCCGACGCCCGGACGACGGAGATGTTCGACGAGTGCCTGGTTCTGCACGCCGACCACACCATGAACGCCTCGACGTTCACCGCGCGGGTTGTCGCCGCCACGCTGTCCGACATGCACTCCGCCATCACCGCCGCGATGGGCGCGTTGCGTGGGCCGCTGCACGGCGGCGCGAATGAGGCGGTGATCAAGACGCTGCAGTCGATCGAGGGCGGGGTCGACGGGGTCGAGCCGTTCGTCCGGAAAACGCTGGACGCCCACGGCAAGCTGATGGGATTCGGGCACCGGGTGTACAAGACCGAGGACCCGCGGGCCACGCATCTGCGCCAGATGTCGGAGGAGCTTGCCGGGATCACCGGCGACCCCACCTACTACCAGATGTCCCGGCGGATGGAGGAGGTCGTCCTCGACGCCAAGGGCCTGTACCCCAACGTCGACTTCTTCGCCGCCAGCGTCTACTACTACCTGGGTATCCCCATCGATCTGTTCACGCCGGTCTTCGCCGTCTCCCGAATGGGCGGCTGGACCGCACACGTCATCGAGCAGCACCTCGACAACCGGTTGATCCGGCCGGACAGCGAGTACATCGGTGAGCGTGACCAGAAGTGGGTGCCGATCGAGGAGCGTTGAGCGCGCCGGTGGTCACGCCAACCGAGCCCGAACACAACCCGGCGCCCCGCCGGCCGGGTGGCCGACACCGCAGGCCGCCGGCGGTTACCCCGGTCGAAGCCCCGCCGCCCGTCCAGGCCCCGCCGGTTGACGCTCCGGCGGCCCAGGCCCCGCCGGTCGACGCCCGGGCGGTCCAGGCACGGCCTGCTGACGCCCCGGCGCGTGCTGCGCCCGGGTCCGTACCGCCCGTGCCGGCGGATCCACCGCCGGCGCCCCCGGCCGAGATCCTGGCGTCGGAGCCGATCGTGCAGCCGGCTCGGATCGAGCGCCGGTGGCGAGAGTGGCCGATCGCCCTGGTCCTGTCCTGCGTAGCGATCTCATTGATCGTCGTGGCCGCGAACCACTTCCGCCGCGGCTCAGTGCTGCTTGCTGCGTCGGTGCTGCTCGCGACCGGGCTGCGGCTGGTGCTGCCGGCCCGGCAGGCCGGGCTGCTCGCGGTCCGCAGCCGGCTGGTTGATGTGATCGCGCTCGGCGGCCTGGGCGGCGGGCTTATGGTGCTCGCACTGGTCGTCCCTCCGCCCTCGTGACAACCCCGGCCGGAGGTTGGGTTAAGGTCCATCCCAGTATCTCGGTATCAAGACATCTGGAGCATCCGCCCATGGCGCGCAACGGCAAGGTCACCGTCGTCGGAGCCGGCTTCTACGGTTCGACGACCGCACAGCGGCTGGCCGAGTACGACATCTTCGAAGAGGTCGTACTGACCGACATCATCGAGGGCAAGCCGGAGGGTCTGGCCCTCGACATGAACCAGTCCCGGCCGATCGAGGGCTACGAGACGCGGATCACTGGCAAGACCACGGGCACCGCCGGCGAGGGCTACGAGGTGCTCGCCGATTCGGACATCGTGGTGGTCACTGCCGGCCTGCCCCGCAAGCCTGGAATGAGCCGGATGGATCTCATCGAGGTCAACGCAAAGATCGTCCGGCAGGTCTCGGAGAACGTCGCGAAGCACGCGCCGGGCGCGGTGATCATTGTGGTGTCCAACCCGCTGGACGAGATGACCGCGCTCACCCAACTGGCCACCGGGTTCCCGAGGAACCGGGTGATGGGTCAGGCCGGGATGCTGGACACGGCGCGGTTCAGCCACTTCGTCGCCGACAAGCTCGCAGTGCCGATCGGGTCGGTGCGCACCCTCACGCTCGGCTCGCACGGCGACACGATGGTGCCGGTACCCAGCCGGTGCACGGTTGACGGCAAGCCACTGACCGATCTGCTGTCCGCGGCCGAGGTCGAGGAGTTGGTGACCCGGACCCGCAACGGCGGCGCCGAGATCGTCGGCCTGCTCAAGACCGGGTCGGCGTACTACGCGCCGTCGGCGGCCGCGGCCCGGATGGCTCGCGCGGTGGCCGAGGACTCCGGCGCGGTGCTTCCGGTCTGCGCGTGGGTGGACGGCGAGTACGGCATCTCCGGGGTGTACCTCGGGGTAGAGGCGGAGATCGGCCGGGAGGGCGTGCGCAGGGTCGTCGAGACCGCGCTCACCGACTCCGAGCGCGCCGGCCTGCTCGAGGCGGCCGAGGCGGTCCGGGCCAAGCAGGCCGACGTCCAGTCGCTCTAACCGTCAACATCCGACCCGATTCCCGATCATTACGGTGTTGGGTGCGGATAACTCGGGTAATCCGGGTGCTCAGCTGCGTACCGCGCCGGTAATGATCGAGAAGGTCGTTGGGAGAGCTAGCGAATGAACAAGATCAAAGTGGTCGGTCCGGTCGTCGAGCTCGACGGCGACGAGATGACCAGGATCATCTGGGCCTTCATCAAGGACCAGCTGATCCGGCCGTATCTCGACATCGATCTGCGCTACTTCGACCTGTCCATCCAGAACCGGGACGCCACCGACGACCAGGTCACCGTCGACGCCGCCAACGCCGTCAAGGCGCACGGGGTAGGGGTCAAGTGCGCCACCATCACCCCGGACGAGGCGCGGGTCGAGGAGTTCGGGCTCAAGCGCATGTATCGCTCGCCCAACGGGACGATCCGCAACATCCTCGGCGGGGTCGTCTTCCGCGAGCCGATCATCATGTCGAACGTGCCGCGGCTGGTGCAGAGCTGGGTGAAGCCGATCGTGATCGGCCGCCACGCACACGGCGACCAGTACCGCGCCACCGACTTCGTCGTCCCGGGGCCCGGCCGGGTGACCATCACCTACACGCCGTCCGACGACGGCGAGCCGATGGAGTTCACCGTTGCCGACTTCTCCGGCGGTGGAGTGGCGCTGGGCATGTACAACTACGACGACTCGATCCGCGACTTCGCCCGCGCCTGCTTCCGGTACGGCCTGGACCGCAAGTACCCGGTCTACCTGTCCACCAAGAACACGATCCTCAAGGCGTACGACGGCCGGTTCAAGGACCTGTTCGCCGAGGTCTTCGAGACCGAGTTCGCCGCCGACTTCAAGGTGGCCGGGCTGGAGTACGAGCATCGGCTCATCGACGACATGGTTGCGCAGGCGCTGAAGTGGGAGGGCGGCTTCCTTTGGGCGTGCAAGAACTATGACGGCGACGTGCAGTCCGACACGATCGCGCAGGGCTTCGGCTCGCTCGGGCTGATGACCTCGGTGCTGATGACCCCGGACGGGCGCACGGTCGAGGCGGAGGCTGCGCACGGCACAGTGACCCGGCACTACCGGGCGCACCAGCGCGGTCAGCAGACCTCTACCAACCCGATCGCCTCGATCTTCGCGTGGACCCGCGGGCTCACCCATCGCGGCAAGCTCGACGACACGCCGGAGGTGGCCCGGTTCGCCGAGACGCTGGAGCGGGTCTGCGTCGAGACCGTGGAGAGCGGCCGGATGACGAAGGACCTGGCGTTGCTCGTCGGCCCGGACACCGCATGGCTGTCTACCGAGGAGTTCCTATCCACGCTGGACGACAACCTTCGCCGAGCGATGGCCGGCTGAAGCTACCGCCGCTACTGATCACTCGGGAGCGCCGCCGGGAGCCGCGAACAGGCTCGACTCGATCGCGGCCGCAGTGTCTAGGCTAGGTGTCGTGGGTGATCCATGTAGTACCGGCGGATCCCGACCCCGGCCGGTGTTGGGATCGCAGTGAACTCGACCTTCGGCAGCATCCTGCTGGTCCTGCTGTTTATCTTGATCGGCGGCTTCTTCGCCGCCGCGGAGATGGCGCTGGTCTCGCTACGGGAAAGCCAGATCAAGGCGCTCACCCAGGATCCGCGCCCGCGGCGGCGCCGGCGCGCGCTGCGGGTGGCCGCGCTGCACAAGGATCCGAATCGGTTCCTGGCAGCTGTCCAGGTCGGGGTGACGGTGGCCGGGTTCCTGTCGGCCGCGTTCGGCGCCGCGACCCTGGTGGATGATCTCGCGCCGTGGCTGGAGTCGCACGGGATGTCGCAGGGGCTGGCCCGGACGCTGTCCCTGATCGGGATCACGATCGTGATCTCGTACTTCTCGCTCGTGCTCGGCGAGCTGGCACCGAAACGGCTTGCGTTGCAGCGCGCCGAGGGCTTCTCGCTGGTGGTGGCGCCGTTCCTGGACGCGATGGCGCGGCTGTCCAGACCGGTGATCTGGCTGCTGTCGAGGTCGACGAACCTGGTAGTTCGGCTGCTCGGTGGCGATCCCAATGCCGGGCGGGAGGAGATTTCGCAGAATGAGCTGCGTGACCTGGTCGAGGGAAATCAGGCGCTCGGCTCCCACGAGCGCTGGCTGATCAGGGAGGTCTTCTCCACCGGGGACCGCCAGCTCCGCGAGGTGATGATCCCGAGAACCGAGGTGGACTTCCTGGACGCGGACACCCCGGTGTTCCGGGCGGTGAAGATCGCCTCCGCCAAACCGCACTCCCGGTATCCGGTCTTCCGCGACTCCCACGACGACGTAGTCGGCTTCGTCCACGTTCGCGACCTGTTCGACCCGGAGGTCGCGTCCCGATCGGTGCGAGTCGACGACCTCGCCCGTGAGGTCATGATGTTGCCGGCCACCAAACGGGTGCTGTCCGCGCTGTGGGAGATGCGGCGGGAGGGCCACCACCTGGCGATCGTGATCGACGAGTACGGCGGGACGGCCGGCATCGTCACGCTGGAGGATCTCGTCGAGGAGCTGGTCGGCGAGATCCGCGACGAGTACGACCTGGAGACTCCGGCTCCGGCCACCCGGCTGGGTGGCGGTGACCTGGAGGTCGACGGCCTGCTCAACTGCGAGGACTTCGACGAGGCGACCGGGATCACGTTGCCGGAAGGTCCCTACGAGACGGTGGCCGGGTTCGTGGTGGCCGTGCTCGGACACCTGCCGGCCGCTCAGGAGTCGGTCGACGTGACCGGGGCCAAGCTCACCGTCGTCGAGATGGACGGGCGGCGGATCGCCAGGATCCGGGTCACTCCGCCCAAGGATCAGCCGGCCGAGCCGACGGGGACCGGGGGCGCCGACCCGGTCCAGATCGCCACCGCCGATATCCCGGGCGCTAGCGCGCAGCCGCCGAAGCGCAACGGCGGCCATCCGGCGAAGGCCAGGTCAGGCGCCGGGGAGCCGGCGACCCAGGCGAACCCACCGGGTGGCGAAACCTGAGAGAATGCGCGCCATGCCCGCTCGCCCGCGCGTTCTGTCCGGTATCCAGCCGACCGCCGACTCGTTCCACCTCGGCAACTACCTCGGCGCGCTCAGGCAGTGGGTCGCGCTGCAGGAGGACCACGACGCGTTCTACTGCGTCGTCGACCTGCATGCCATCACAGTCGACTTCGATCCCGCGCTGCTGCGCGCCCGCACCAGATCGTCCGCCGCGCAACTGCTTGCGGCCGGGCTCGATCCGGATCGCTGCACCCTGTTCGTGCAGAGCCAGGTGCCCGAGCACACCCAGCTGGCCTGGGTGCTCGGCTGCCTGACCGGCTTCGGCGAGGCCGGCCGGATGATCCAGTTCAAGGACAAGGCAGGTAAGCAGGGCTCGGAGCGGGCCACGGTAGGCCTGTTCACCTACCCGATCCTGCAGGCGGCCGACATCCTCGTCTACCGAGCCGACCGGGTCCCGGTCGGCGAGGACCAGCGCCAGCATCTGGAGCTGACCCGTGATCTGGCGAACCGCTTCAACAACCGTTACGGCTCGACGTTCCCGGTGCCCGAACCGCACATCATCAGGGCGACCGCGAAGATCCTCGACCTGCAGGACCCGACCGCGAAGATGAGCAAGTCCACGTCCGCTCCGGGCGGCATCATCGACCTGCTCGACGACCCGGCCGTGTCCGCCAAGAAGATCAAGAGCGCGGTGACCGACACGGAGCGCGAGATCCGGTTCGACGAAGAGCGCAAGCCGGGGGTGTCGAACTTGCTGACCATCTACTCGGCGCTGTCCGGGCGCGGCATCGCCGAGCTCGAGGCGTCCTACGCCGGCCACGGGTACGGCGACCTGAAGAAGGATCTCGCCGACGTGGTGGTCGAGTTCGTGCGGCCGTTCCAGGAGCGGGCCCAGGGGTACCTGGCCGACCAGGAGGGGCTGGACGCGATCCTGGCCGCCGGCGCGGAGAAGGCCCGCCTGGTCGCCGCCGAGACGCTGGCCACCGTGTACGACCGGGTCGGTTTCGTGCCGGCGAAGCACTGAGGCCCCCGCAGAGCGCGTCCGCCACGATGGGCACCCGCAACATCGGCGTGGCCGTTGCCGTTCCGCCACCGTACGGAGCGCAACTGCAGGCGTGGCGCGAGCAGCTCGGCGACCCGACCGCGCACGCGATCCCCGCGCACATCACGCTGCTGCCGCCGACCCGGGTGGCGGAGGGCGAGCTCATCAAGATCGACGCACACTTGCAGGAGGTGGCGGCCGGGGAAGCCGGACCGTTCCCGCTGGTGCTGCGCGGCACCGGAACGTTCCGGCCGATCTCGCCGGTGGTGTTCGTGCAGATCGCGATCGGCATCGCGGACTGCGAGCGGCTCGAGTCGCGGGTCAGGTCGGGGCCGCTGAGCCGGGAGCTGCGATTTCCGTACCACCCGCACGTGACGATCGCGCATGACGTGCCCGAGGACGTGCTCGATCGAGCGTTCGGCGCGCTGTCCGGCTATCACGTGCGGTTCGAGGTGGCCGAGTTCAGCCTGTACGAGCACGGCCCGGACGGTGTATGGCGGCCGGAGCGGAACTACCGGCTCGGCCAGGCGGCAGCACCCCAGGCCGGCGCATAGCCTGGTGGATAGTCGGCCGGATACGACTGCAGCCGGGCCGTCGTCGTCGAGAGGCCGATCCGTGGCTGACATACCGTCGCTGTCGTTCGAGCGCATCGCCGAGTCGTACGACGCGACCCGGGGCGGGGAGGAGCGCGGGGCGGCCTTCGCGTCCGGGATCCGGCCCTGGCTGGCCGGCCGGGGGCCGATCCTCGAGGTCGGGGTCGGGACCGGCGCGGTTGCGCTGGCACTGCGGCGGGCTGGACTGGACGTGCTGGGCGTCGATCTCTCGCCGGCGATGCTGGTCAAGGCCGCGGAGCGGCTCGGATCGCGGGTCGCGGTGGCCGATGTGCACCGGCTGCCGATCGCGACCGAGTCGATGACCGGTGCCTATGCCACCTGGGTGCTGCACGTGGTCGCCGATCCGGGCGCGGTGCTGGCCGAAGTGGCACGGGTGCTCCGGCCGGGCGGTGCATTCGTGGCGATCCTGTCCACGCCGACCGAACTGGTCACCGATGTCGACCGCCTGGTGCGCGGGATGCAGGCGCGGCTGCGCGGCGAGCGCGCCGACACCCCGGAGCGGATCATCTCGCTGGCCGCCGCGGCGGGGTTCGAGCTAGCCGAGCGGACCGTCATAGCCAACGAGATGCACCCGACCGTACCGAGCGAGGTCGTCGAGCGCATCCGCGAGCGGACGTACTCGGTGCTGTGGGATCTTGACGACACCGCCTGGCAGGCCGAGGTGGAGCCGACGGTCGCGGCCCTGCGCGCACTGCCCGACCCGGACCGTGCCCGGATCCATCAAGACCGCTACCCGCTGCGTGCCTTCAGGCTGCCCGCGGCTGGCCCTTAGGCTGCCCACGACGGATGACACCCGGTGAGCCGGGGTCGGCTCCAGCGAGAGGCGGGCATGGTGGACGGCATCCAGTTAACCGGTGCGGTGGTCGACCGGGGCACGGAGATCCTCACTCCAGACGCCCTCGAGTTCGTCGCGCAGTTACAGCGGCGGTTCGGGCCCACCAGGGATGAGTTGCTTGCCCAGCGGGCGAGCCGGCGCGCCGAGCTGGCGCGCACGCACCGGCTGGACTTCCGGCCCGACACCGCCGCGGTACGCGCCGGGGACTGGACGGTTGCCCAGACGCCGGCCGATCTGACCGACCGCCGGGTCGAGATCACCGGGCCGACCGAGCGGAAGATGTCCATCAACGCGCTCAACTCCGGCGCCCGGGTCTGGCTGGCTGACCTCGAGGACGCGAACACCCCGCACTGGGCCAACGTGATCGGGGGTCAGGTCAACCTGTGGGACGCGATCCGCCGCGAAATCTCGTTCAGCTCGCCGGATGGGAAGTCGTACCAGCTGCGCACGGATGTGCGGCTGGCCACCATCGTGGTCAGGCCGCGCGGCTGGCACCTGGACGAGCGGCACGTCGTGGTGAACGGTCGTCCGGCCGTCGGCGCGCTGGTGGACTTCGGGCTGTACTTCTTCCACAACGCGGCCGAGTTACTCGAGCGCGGCAGCGGGCCGTACTTCTATCTACCGAAGATCGAGAGTCACCTGGAGGCGCGGCTCTGGAACGAGGTATTCCGGCATGCCCAGGAGGCTCTCGGCATCCCGAACGGGACGATCCGGGCGACCGTACTGATCGAGACGATCCCCGCCGCGTTCGAGATGGACGAGATCCTCTACGAGCTACGTGACCACGCGTCCGGGCTGAATGCCGGCCGCTGGGACTACCTGTTCAGCATCATCAAGAACTTCCGGGACGCCGGGCCGGACTTCGTGCTGCCCGACCGCGCGGCGGTGACGATGACCGCACCGTTCATGCGCGCGTACACCGAACTGCTGGTCGCGACCTGCCACCGGCGCGGCGCGTTCGCGATGGGCGGGATGGCGGCGTTTATCCCGAGCCGGCGCGACCCGGAGGTCAACGAGCGCGCGCTGGAGAAAGTCAGGCAGGACAAGGAACGCGAAGCGGCCGACGGTTTCGACGGATCCTGGGTGGCGCATCCGGACCTGGTCCCGGTGTGCATGGAGGTGTTCGACCGTACCCTCGGCGACGCGCCGAACCAGCTCGACCGGCTGCGCCCCGAGGTCGCGGTCGGCGCGGACGACCTGCTCGATATCGCCGCTACGACGGGCGCGGTCACCGAGGCCGGGCTCCGGCTAAACGTGGACGTCGGCCTGCGCTACATCGAGGCGTGGCTGCGCGGCAACGGCGCGGCGGCGATCCACAACCTGATGGAGGACGCGGCCACGGCGGAGATCTCCCGGTCGCAGGTATGGCAGTGGGTGCACAACGGGGTCGCGCTCGCCGACACCGGCCAGGCGGTCACCGCGGAGCTGGTCCGGCGGATTGTCGAGGAGGAGCTGAGCTCCATCCGGGCCGAGATGGGTGCGGCGGCGTTCGACGCCGGGCGGTTCAAGGACGCTCGGGATCTGTTCGAACGGGTCGCCCTCGCCGACGACTTCGCCGACTTCCTCACCGTGCCGGCGCTCGATCTGATCGACTGAGCCGGCCAGCCGTCATGGAGTACGAGGCCAGGCTCACCGCGGCCGATCTGGCCGCGATCGACGACCGGCTTGCCACGGCGGACGCCGCGCTCGCGCGCGCCTATCCGGGCGACCCCGGGACCCGCCAGCCGGTGCACACCGTCTACCTGCCCGCCGACCGGTTCCATGCGGAGCTGGTGCCAGAATGGGGCGCGACCGCGCTCGCCACGCTTGCCGCGCACGCGTCCACGCCGGCCGAGCTGGGCTCGATCGCGGGGTTGGAGCCGTCGCTCGCGGCGGCCGTGTACGACCGGGTAGCGCTGAAGCTTGCGGCCGAGCCGATCGAGGACCTGCGGATCGACTTCGAGGACGGGTACGGTCACCGGCCGGTGGCACAGGAGGATGCCGCCGCCGTTCATGCCGCGGTGGCGCTGGCCGGAGCGCGTGCCGAGCGGGCACTGCCGCCGTTCGTCGGCCTTCGGGTGAAGAGCCTGGAGCCGGCCACCCGCCGGCGCGGGCTGCGCACGCTCGACCTGTTCCTCGCCGCGATGCTCGCGGATGCACCGTTGCCAGCCGGGTTCGTGATCACATTTCCCAAGGTGACGGCGGTGGAACAGGTCGAGGCGCTGGTCGACGTGTGTGCGCGGCTGGAGGCGGCCTACCGGCTGCCGGCGGGCCGGTTGCGGTTCGAGCTGCAGATCGAGACGCCGCAGTCGGTGCTTGGCGCGTCGGGCACGGTAACGGTGGCCCAGTTCGTGCACGCATCCGCGGGCCGCTGCGTCGGGCTGCACTACGGCACGTACGACTACAGTGCGGCGATCGGCGTTGCGGGCGGGTTCCAGAGCCTCGAGCACCCCGCTGCCGACCAGGCGAAGGCGCTCATGCAGATCGCAGCCGCCGGCACCGGTGTGCGGCTGTCGGACGGTTCGACGAACGTGCTGCCGGTCGGCTCCAAGGCGGCAGTCCTTGAGGCATTGCGGTTGCACGCCAGGCTGGTTCGGCGTTCCCTGGAACGCGCGTTCTACCAGGGCTGGGACCTGCACCCCGCGCAGCTGCCCACCCGGTTCGCGGCCACCTACGGCTTCTACCGGGAGGCACTGCCGGCCGCCGCCGCACGGTTGCGTGCCTATCTCGACAAGGTCGCGGGCGGGGTACTGGACGAGCCGGCCACCGCCCGGGCCCTGGCCGACGTGCTGGTGCGGGGACTCGACTGCGGAGCGGTGGACGAGGCGGAGGTGCTCGTGCTGGCCGGTCTCGACGCCGCCGAGCTGCGCCGGGTGCGCCACAGCCCGATCACGCCGGCCGAGTAGTCCGCCGCTGCAATCGGTGGCCGGCTCGCCCCCTCCCAGCAGTGGAGTTGGATTCGTCGGAGATGGCCGACCTGGGTCGGGAATCCCCGACGGCGTCGAGGATCCTCGACCGAGCAGGCGCGACACGTCCGATGTCCGGCGCCTAGTACATGTGAGTAGCATGGCCTGACATGTAGATCACATGTTACTGTCAAGCATGAGCAAGATGCTTCAGGTCAGGAACGTTCCTGATGACGTTCACGAAGCGCTGCGCGCACGGGCTGCCGCGGAGGGCAAGTCGCTGTCGGACTTCGTGCTCGACGAGCTGAAGCGCGTCGTTGCGCGGCCGCCGTTGCGCGAAGTGTTCGACCGAGCACGAAGGCGCGGCGGTCGGGTCAGTTTTGGCGACGTGCTTGACGCGATTCGGGACGAACGTGGCATCCGCGCCGGCGGTGCCTCGTGATCGTTCCGGATGCGTCGGTAGTGGTTCCCGCTCTGGTCGACGAGGGCGGTGATGGGGCGCTCGCCCGCGAGATCCTCGAGGCCGACGGAGACCTGCATGCCCCCTACTTGCTTGACGTCGAGGTAGTGGCGGCGTTGCGCGGACTCATTCGCGGCAAGGCCCTGACGGCGGAGCGGGCGGAGCAGGCAATCGCGGACTACGACGAGGTGGCGATCACCCGCTATCCCCATCTTGGCCTGATCTCTCGGGTCTGGCAGCTGCGCGACAACCTGAGCGCGTACGACGGCACGTACGTCGCACTTGCCGAGGCACTCGATTGCATGTTGCTAACCGCGGACGGGAGGCTCGCAACGGCATACGGTCCTCGCTGCATGGTTCGGTTGATCGGGCCGGGCGGAGGTTGAGCGTGACCGAGCTCGATCTGGTGATCAGCGCGCCGAAGGTGGTCGTCGCGGCCGGGATCGTGCCCCGACGGATCGGCGTCGCCGGCGGCCGGATCGCTGCGATCGTGCCGTACGAGCAGGAGCTCGCCGGCGCCCGGGAGGTGGCCCTCGGCGACGACGCCGTGCTGCTACCCGGCCTGGTCGACACGCATGTGCACATCAACGAACCCGGCCGGACGGAGTGGGAAGGCTTTTCGACCGCGACCAGGGCGGCCGCCGCGGGCGGCGTGACCACGATCGTCGACATGCCGCTCAACAGCATCCCGCCGACCGTGGACGTGGCCGCGCTCGACGTGAAGCGCAAGGCCGCCGACGGTCAGTGCGCGGTGGACGTCGGGTTCTGGGGTGGCGCGGTGCCCGGCAATCTGCCGGCCCTGCGCGGCCTGCACGACGCCGGCGTGTTCGGCTTCAAGTGCTTCCTGCTGCACTCCGGTGTGGACGAGTTCCCATACCTTCGTCCACCCGAACTGGAGCAGGCGCTGCGCGAGCTGACCGGGTTCGACGCGCTAATGATCGTGCATGCCGAGGACTCGACCGCGATCGACCACGCGCCGACCTGCCACGGTGAGCGCTATCGCGACTTCCTCGCCTCCCGCCCGCGCGGCGCGGAGAACACCGCGATCGCTCAGGTCATCGAGCTGGCGCGGTGGACCGGAGCCCGGGTGCACATCCTGCATCTCTCGTCGTCGGACGCGCTGCCGATGATCGCCTCGGCCAGGCGAGACGGAGTCCGGATCACCGTCGAGACCTGCCCGCACTACCTCGCCCTGACGGCCGAGGAGATCCCGGACGGAGCGACCCAGTACAAGTGCTGCCCACCGATCCGGGAGGCAGCGAACCGGGAGCTGCTCTGGCGCGGCCTGGCCGACGGGATCATCGACTGCGTGGTGTCGGATCATTCGCCGTGCACGCCGGACCTGAAGCGGTTCGACATCGGCGACTTCGGCGTTGCCTGGGGTGGGATCGCATCGCTCCAACTTGGCCTGTCCGTGGTCTGGACCGAGGCGCGGCGACGCGGTTTCGGGCTGGCGGACGTGGCCCGGTGGATGTGCCGCCGCCCGGCCGAGCTGGCCGGGCTGGCTCGCAAAGGCCGGATCGCGCTCGGTTACGACGCGGACTTCGTGGTCTTCGCGCCGGACGCGGCGTACGTAGTCGATGCGGCCACACTCCACCACCGCAACCCGGTCACGCCCTACGCCGGACGGGCTGTGGCCGGCACCGTCCGGTCCACCTGGTTGCGCGGCGAGCAAGTGGACGGCGCCGCGCCGCACGGCACGCTGCTGCGGCGAGGTGCGGCATGAGCAGGTCGGACTACCTATCGCTACCCGACTTGGCGCTGCGGTCGTACGGCGGCAGTGTGATCGCTGCCAACGACGAGTTCTTCGCCGAGAAGGAGAACCTGATCACGCCAGGGCCCGCAGCCTTCGACCCCGCCACCTTCGGGCATAAGGGGCAGATCTACGACGGATGGGAGACCAGGCGCCGTCGAACCGCCGGACACGACTGGGCGCTTGTCCGGCTCGGGTTGCCCGGCGTGGTGCGCGGTGTCGTGATCGACACGTCGTTCTTCACCGGCAACTTCCCGCCGTACGCCGCGGTCGATGGCGCCGCGGTGGACGGCTACCCGCCGGCCGAGGAGGTCGCGGCCGGGGCCGACTGGGTGCCGCTGGTGCCCCGGGTGGAGCTGTCCGGGGACGGCAGGAACGAGTTCGACGTCGGGGAGCCGGGCCGGATCACTCATGTCCGGTTGTCGATCTACCCGGACGGCGGGGTCGCCCGGCTGCGGGTGCATGGCGAGGTGGTACCGGACCCGCGGCCATGGGCCGACCTCTCGGTCGACCTCGCAGCGCTGGAGAACGGAGCGGTGATCACCGGGTGCAGCAACATGCACTACGCGTCGCCGAACAACCTGATCGCGCCCGGCCTGGCGCGGGTGATGGGTGAGGGCTGGGAGACCGCGCGGCGACGGGACGACGGCAACGACTGGGTAAGTGTGCGGCTGGCCGGAGCCGGCGTGGTGCGGTTACTGGAGCTGGACACCACGCACTTCAAGGGCAACGCACCAGGTGCGGCGTCGGTGCGTGGCCGTCACGATGGCGACTGGTTCGAGCTGCTGCCGCGCACCAGCCTGCTGCCGGATACCCGGCACCGGTTCGTAGTCGAGGCCGATCGAGTTGCCAGCGAACTGCGCCTGGACGTCTTCCCGGACGGGGGCATGGCCCGGCTGCGCGCCTACGGCCGGCTGACCGACGATGCGCTTGCGCTTCTGACTGAGCGCTGGCACGAACTGTCGGCGAGGTAACTCGTAGGCCGTCGCTTCGAACGGCCGGAAGATCCAACCTGCTAGCCCAGGGACGCCACATCTAGCGGGGTGAATTCTGCGATGACATCGAAGTCGACATTCCGGTGCACCATAGTGGCGCCGGTCCGTAGCGCAACCGCGGCGATAACGCAGTCAAGCAAGCTCCGTATCGTCTTGCCCTGGGATCGCGCCGTTCGGCGGATCGCGGCGGCGTGGTGGTAGTCGGTGTAGGGATCCACCCGGATCAACGGCAAGCCACTGGTAAGTGCATCGACCAATGTGAGTGCCTTCGGCGTGGTGGCCCCGGCGAGGAGCTCCATCACTATGGGCTCCGTGGTGGCGATGTCCGAGTCGGTACCGATCAGTCGCTCCACCTCGGTAGCAGCCTTCGAACCCGTGTCCCTTAGATACTCGATCCACGCGGACGAATCGATCAGGTAGACGATCACGGGATTCCCTCGACCGTGGACGACCGCATGGAGTCCAGGTCTCCGTCCCATCCGATCCCACGCAGTGCCTTGAGGAATTCACGAGTCAAGCGCGGGCCGACCAGCCGCCGAAGCGCTAGATCAACGGCCGCTTTCTTGGTCTTTAGCCCGTACTTACGCATCGCCTCGGCGATCAGCTCATCGTCGATGTCGATGTTTGTGCGTGTCATACACCAACGGTACACCTCGCGAAAACGATCCGCGGTGGTGCTGGCCTCGTATCCGGGCAGTTGTCCAGAATGAGCGCTGGAGGAACTGCGAATGACGACATCACCGGCGAACTCGAACACGCAGCCAGCCGACTCTGGTACGACCATGGACCGGTTCGACGCGCTGCCGGCCGAGGCGGCCGAGCGCGAGCTGCGGGCTTGTTGCGCTTCGGCGACCTGGGTTCGCGCGGTTGTGAACGGCCGGCCGTATCGAGACCTTGACGCCGTCCTCGATGCCTCGGCCGCCGCGTTCGCCGAACTCACCGACGCTGACGTCGACGAGGCGCTGGCCGCTCACCCACGGATCGGCGAGCGGGCCGCGGGCAACAGCCGCGAGGCGGCGTGGTCCCGGCAGGAGCAATCCGGTGCCGCCGACGCCGACGCGAACACCACAGCTGCGCTGGCGGCCGGCAACCGGGCCTACGAGGAGCGGTTCGACCGGGTGTTCCTGATCTGCGCGACCGGTCTGTCAGCCGCTCAGTTGCTTGCCGAACTCGAGGCCAGGCTCGGAAACGACGAGGCGACCGAGCGCGCGGTGATCCGTACCGAGCTCGCCAAGATTGCCGCGCTACGCCTGGAGAGGATGCTGGGCGGATGAGCCTGTCCACGCATGTGCTCGACGCGACCACCGGCCGCCCCGCCATCGGCGTTCCAGTGCGGCTGGAGCGCGGGGACGGCGGCACACTGGCGAGCGCGGCTACCGATGCCGACGGCCGGATCAGGGACTGGGGCAATGCCGGAGCCGACGAGCCGGGCAGCTACCGGCTGATCTTCGGTACCGGCGCCTACTTCGCCGTGCGCGGGATTGGTACGTTCTATCCCGAGGTGGCGGTAACGTTCGCGATCGGCGACCCGTCCGAGCACTACCACGTACCGCTGCTGCTGTCGCCGTACGCCTACTCGACCTATCGGGGGAGCTAGCCATGCGGGGGAGCCAACGATGGCCGACGTAGTCCTGGGCGAGAATCGATACGGCAAGGCTGAGGTGCGGATTGTCACGGTTAGCCGGGATGGCGGCCAGCACCGGCTCAAGGACCTCAACGTCAGCATCTCGCTCGCCGGCGAGTTCGCCGTGACCCACCTGACCGGTGACAACGCCGGCGTGCTACCCACCGATACGCAGAAGAACACCGTGTATGCCTTCGCCAAGGAGCACGGGATCGGCGAGATCGAGGCGTTCGGGCTGCGGCTGGCCAAGCACTTCGTCGACAGTCACGAGCCGACCCGGCTCTGCCAGGTGCGGATCGAGGAATACGGCTGGGACCGGATCCCGGTCGACAGCGGTCCGGCGCCCCATTCGTTCCTGCGGACCGGCCCGGAGACCCGTACCGCCGAGGTGAGCGTGACGGCGGGCGGCACCGACCTGGTCGTGTCCGGTATTTCCGGACTGGTGGTGCTGAACTCCACCGGCTCGGAGTTCCACGGATTCCACCAGGACCGCTACACCACGCTGCCAGAGACTTCCGATCGAGTGCTCGCCACCGAGGTGTCGGCCCGCTGGCGGCACCGGTCCGACCAGCAGCCGGACTGGCACACCTCATTCGTCGAAACCCGACGCCACCTGCTCGAGGCCTTTGCCCAGACGTACAGCCTGTCGCTTCAGCAGACGCTGTACGCGATGGGCGAGCGGGCACTCCAGCAGCGCGACGAGATAGCAGAGATCCGCCTCGCGCTGCCCAACCGGCACCATTTCCCTGTCGACCTTGCGCCATTCGGGCTCACCAACGAGAACGAGGTCTTCTACGCCTCGGACCGTCCGTACGGCCTCATCGAGGGCACGGTGCGCCGCGCGGGCGTGCCCGACTCGGACCTGGCCTGGTAGCCGAAACCTGTAACCGAGCCTGGTAGTCACGGAGACCGCATGGACTTCCTGCAGCCGACAAGCTGGCCGGACGCGCTGGCCGCGAAGGCCGAGCATCCGGACGCGGTGCCGATCGCCGGTGGCACCGACATCATGGTCGAGCTCAACTTCGACAAGCGCCGCCCGCCCGCGTTGCTCGATCTCACCGCGGTGCCCGAACTCGCAACCTGGGGGCGGGACGACGGTCACATCAGGCTCGGCGCCGGGGTGTCCTACTCCCGGATCATCGATGAGCTAGCAGCTGCGCTTCCCGGCTTGGCGATGGCCTCGCGTACGGTCGGCTCGCCGCAGATTCGTAACCGCGGCACCGTCGGCGGCAACCTCGGCTCGGCCTCGCCGGCCGGTGATGCCCACCCGCCGCTGCTCACCGCCGATGCGACCGTCGAGGTCGAGTCGGCCCGAGCCGGGGTCCGGCGGATCCCGATCGGGGAGTTCTTCACCGGGGTCAAGCGCAACGCGCTGGCGCCGGACGAACTGATCTCGGCGGTCCGGATCCCGGTGGCCCGCGGTCCCGAGCAGTTCGCCAAGGTTGGCACCCGCAACGCGATGGTGATCGCGGTCTGCTCGTTTGCGATCGCGCTGGACGCGGAGCGAAAGACGGTTGGCACCGGGATCGGCTCGGCCGCGCCCACCCCGGTCCGGGCCGAAGCGGCGCAGGAGCTGGCGGCCGCCGAGCTTCGCTGGGACGACCCTGGCGGTCCGCTCGACCCCGAACTCGCGATCCGGTTCGGCGATCTGGTCGCGGCTGCGGCCGACCCGATCGACGACGTCCGGGGAACGGCCGCGTACCGTCGCCGGGCGCTGTCCGTGCTGGCCCGGCGAACGCTGAGCTGGGCCTGGGCCGACTACGTCCGGAGGAGCTGAGCCGATGCGACTGAGTTGCCGGATCAACGGCGAGGCCCAGGTCGTCGACGACATCTGGCCGGGCGAGAGCCTGCTCTACGTGCTGCGCGAGCGGATGGGCTTACCCGGCTCTAAGAACGCGTGCGAGCAGGGCGAATGCGGATCGTGCACGGTCTACCTGGACGGGATCCCAGTCTGCGCCTGCCTGGTCGCGGCCGGCCAGGCAGACGGCCGCGAGGTGGTGACGGTAGAGGGCCTGGCCGATGGCGAGCGGCTCGATCCGGTCCAGCAGGCGTACCTGGAGACCGGCGCGGTGCAATGCGGGTTCTGCACGCCCGGCCTGATCGTGGCTACCCACGATCTGCTGGCGCGTACCCCACGGCCGTCCGACGCCGAAGTCAGGGAGGCGCTGGCCGGCAATCTGTGCCGATGTACCGGGTACGAGAAAATCCTCGACGCGGTTCGGCTCGCCGCCGGCCGGAGGGAGGAATCCGGGTGACCGCCGAGGCTCACACTCCCCGCATGGTGATCGAGGGCTGCGCGATCGCCACCGTGGACGCGGCCGAGACCGAGTTCACGTCCGGGCACGTGATCATCGAGGGGGACCGGATCGTCGCGCTCGGCCCGGGTGACGCGCCGCGGGACCGGGCGGCCGAACGGTACGTGGACGGCAGTGGCTGCCTGGCTACTCCTGGCCTGGTTAACACCCACCACCACCTCTACCAGTGGGCGACCCGCGGGCTGGCCCAGGAGAGCACGCTGTTCGAGTGGCTGACTGAGCTGTATCCGATCTGGGCCAGGATCGACGACGAGGTGGTGGCGGCATCGGCCGCGGCTGCGCTCGGTTGGCTCGCGCTGGCCGGTTGCACCACCACCACTGATCACCACTATGTCTTCCCGCGCGGAACCGGTGATCTGCTCGGCGCCGAGATCGAGTCGGCGGCGCGGATCGGCCTTCGGTTCCACCCGTGCCGCGGATCGATGGATCTCGGCCGATCCGCCGGTGGGCTCCCGCCGGACGAGGTGGTGGAGGACCG
>DATAFN010000232.1:0-3437 GCA_036257435.1 Actinomycetes bacterium | reverse complement strand
GACCAAGCACTGAGCCAGCGCCGCTGCAGCGATTGGCACTCTGGGCCGCACGTTTGACCCGCTGACCGGTAGCTCCAGCGCCCGGTTTGTGGCCGACGCACATTCTGGGTGCACAGGGTCGCCTCGGCACCACCGTGATTGAGCGGTGATCATCTCTCCTCACCTTCGTACCTGAGGTGGGAACGGCATCCGGCTCGGAGTCACGTCTTCTGCGCCATGGTCCGGACCAGGCGCCCGGCGGTCTTGAACAAAACGCTCAGCCGGACAGCCTGGAATCCCGCAGATCGAGCAACAGGCGGGTCAGCGCGACCCGCGAAGATACGTCCAGTTTGCGATAGATGCGCTTGACGTACTGGCTGACCGTGTGGTGGCTCAGATACAACCGTTCGGCGATCTCGCGGTCGGAGTGGCCGTCCACGACGAGCAGAGCGATTTCCCGCTCCCGTGGTGTCAGGGCCGTCAGCATGGCAGCGCAGATTTCGGATCCATCCCGCTGAAGCTCGAAGACGGTTATCAGCTCGCCGTCGCGGGTGGAACTCGACTGGCTATAGAGCAGCCCAGTGCCGCCGTCACCCAACTCGACCTCGATGTGGTGTGAGAAGGCCACGCGTACCCCGGGGCGAGCGATCGCCCGGTGCAGTACGCGCTCGGCGTCGACCACATCGGCCAAAAGGCGTTGGGCGGCGTCATTAAGCCGCAGCTGAGGCTCTGCCGGATCGACGATCACCACTGCGGTTCCGGCACGGTCGAGAGCGGCGACGGCCTGGTCGCGCTGGCGTTCGAGATCTCTTCTGGAGTCGATCCCTTCAATCACGGTCCCGGTCAGGCGGCCCAATGCTTCGATCAGCTGCAGCTCATACGGTGTGAAACCGCGACAGGGATCGTTCGTGCCGCAATGCAACGTCCCGATGACACCATCGCGGTTGACAACCGACGCCTGCACCTCATGACGAATGTCGTGCAGGTACTTGAGCTTTCGGTAGAGCGGATTCTGTAGCCACTCGTCCATCGAGGCCATCAGCGCCATGTTGTAAACCGCGCCACCAGTGGCGTCGAGGTGTGCTTTCAGCCAGTTCAGTTCCCGTCCGCCTCGCTCGTAGCGCGCCAAGAAGCTGTCGCTAACCCCTGCCGACGCTATGCACTGCTCAGTGCCGGTCCACGGATCGATGACGTACAACCCATACATCGGGAGGTCGAAAAGCCGGCTGAACCCTTCGGCGAAGCGGCGCGAGAGCTGCTTGCGACTCGACGCGGCGCACAGTGTGCGGGTGAAATCCAGCAGCTCTGTGCCCAAGGGCCCGCCAGACGGCATCGTGCCACCTGGCTTTCGCGCGGACGCGTTAGTGCCCGGCCGGTCCTTAACTGTTACGTCCATGACGGTCAGCGTTGCGCCGGGCCAAGCCACTGGCGAGAGGGCTGCGCGCCAGGAAGCGAAACGATCCTGCCAGATATGCGTCTTGACACGCCGTCAAGTTCAGCATGCTCAGGTCCGCCCGCGCTCACGACGTCAGAATGGTGGCGGGTCGGGGTCGGCTGGCTCGGGTGGGGTTGTCCCGGCGTCGTCGATGATGGGTCCGACGGGTTCGGGGTCGACGGTGTAGGTGTGCCCGTCCGGGGCGGTCCAATGGAATCGGCCGGGCTGGGGTTGGTGGACCTGCCAGCCACCGTGGGTCTTGTGTAAGTGGCACGGCCAGCATTCCGGGCCCAGCCCGGCGGCGCTGGTCGAGCCTCCGGCCGCCGCCGGGGTGGTGTGATCGGTCTGGGTGCGCGCGGCCGGGTGGTGGCAGCCGGGCCAGCGGCAGGTCCGATCCCGCAGGTGCACCAGCTCCACCAGATCCGGCGGCGGGCGGTAGCGGGTGGTGCCGTAGTCCAGCACCGCCCCGGACACCGGATCGGTCAGGATGCGCCGCCAGGTGCCGTGCGCGGCCAGCCGGCGGGCCACCGACGCCGGAATCGGCCCATACCCGGCCAACTCCGCCGGCAGGTCATCGATCCCGATCAGCGTGGACAGCGGCACGGTCACCCTGACCGAAACCGGCCGGTCGCCTCGGCGGGCCAACCGTTGGCCACCACAGCCGCAACCGCCGCTGCGGGCGCTGCTGGCACCACCGGTCGCGGTGGCGCTGCCGGTCCCGCCAGCGCCGGCCTCCTCAGTATCGGCGTCGCCGCTGGCCTCCGGGATCACGGCACCGCCGTCGGCGCCGTCCCGGGTGCTTCCCTCGGCGTCGTCTTCGGCGTCTCCCCGGGCGCTCGGGTCGGCACCGCCGGCGCTTTCTCCTGTGCCGCCGTGGCTCGCGCCGGTGTCGGGTTGGTCGGGTCCGCAGGTATGCGGGTGTGGGTGCAGCCAGCCGGTGGCCAGCGCGGCCCAGCCGATCTCGGCCAGAGCATCGGCGCGGCGCTGCGCGACGGTGCGCGGATCATCCGGGTTGGCGGTCTTCATCGCAACCGCTGCGGCGTTGAGCGCGGCTATCACCGCTTCGGCGTCCGGTGCGGCCAGTTTGGCCACGATCTCGGCCATCCCGTCCGGCACCGGGTATGAGAACACGTCTCGCCGCTTGACCGCTTTGGCGTGCCGGTCCTCGGTGCCGTCGGGGTCGTTGGCGGCGATCAACTTCTCGATGAGCTGGCGCAGCTTGGCCGGGGTCAACCGCGGCGCCCGCGGCAACACCTTCGCCTCCACCCGTCGGGCCACCTGCGGGGTCACCGCCGCGGTGCCCTCCACGATCACCCGGGCTCGGCGCGGGCAGATCCGCCCGGCCCGCAACGCGGCCAGCGTCGCGGACAACTCGGAGCGCAGCCGCAGCGCGTCGCGGACCCGGGACTCCCCGGTCCGCGGGGACCAGCACACCCGCGCGGCCACCAGCCGCCCGGCCATCGACTCCGCGCTGATCGAGGAGGCCCGCACATCCTCGGGCAGCCCCGGTGGCACCTGCCGATCGGCCAACACCGCCAACGCCTCCGCCTGTACCGCCGCGGCCCACGACGCCATCCGCTCCGCCGCCGCGGCCACCTCCACCAGCGAAAACTGCGACAACACCGCCAGCCCCGCCGGCATATCGTCGTCGTCGCCGTCGGTGAGGTCGGCCAGCAGCCCAGCCAGCCGCGGGCCCGGGTGCAGCGTCGGCAGCTCACCCACCCCGGGCGACACGGCGAGAGAGGCGGCCGCCGTACCAGCCTGCGAGGCCAGCTCGGCGCGGCGGCGCACCTCGGCCGCATCGAACACCCCCAGGTGTTCCACATCGGCCGCGGCGCGCTCGCGCAACATTTCCGCCGCCGACACCTGCCGCGCCGACAACCGCGCAGCGCAGCCCAGCGCCGCCAGCCGGCGGCGGGCCACCCGGCGAGCGGATCGCCCGGGGCGGCGGCGGTTGGGATGCGACCTCATGCCCTCCACTCTATCGAACATATGTTCGAGTATCAAGAGCTCATGCGGACTG
>DATAFN010000204.1:0-2368 GCA_036257435.1 Actinomycetes bacterium | reverse complement strand
CCCGGCGCACGAGCTTCGAGCGTGCCGACGACCGGTGGCGTCGGCCGCCGACTCGGCCCTACTTGTCGATGTCGCCGACCACGAAGAACATCGAGCCGAGGATGGCGATCATGTCCGCGACGAGGTTGCCGGGCAGCATCTCCGTCAGCGCCTGCATGTTGTTGAACGAGGCCGAGCGCAGCTTCAGCCGCCACGGCGTCTTCTCACCCCGAGATACCAGGTAATAGCCGTTGATGCCGAGCGGATTCTCGGTCCAGGCGTACGTCGCGCCTTCCGGGGCCTTCAGCACCTTCGGCAGCCGCACGTTGATCGGCCCGGCCGGCAGCTGCGCCATCCGGTCCAGGCACGCGCCGGCCAGCACCAGCGAAACCCGGACTTGCTCGAGCAGGCACTCGAAGCGGGCCAGGCAGTCGCCCTCGGCGCGGGTCACCACCCGTCCCGGGCCGCCCGGCCGGAACAGCTGCCCGTAGGCCAGGTACGGCTCGTCCCGGCGCAGGTCGAAGTCCACTCCGCTGGCGCGCGCGATCGGACCCGAGACCCCGTACTGGGAGACCAGCTCCGGTGCCAGCAGCCCGACCCCGCGAGTCCGGGCCCGAAAGATCTCATTGCCGAGGATGAGGCCCTCGATGTCGTCCACGCCGCGTCCAACCGCGTCCACCGCAGCCCGCGCTCGATCGGTCCACCCGGCCGGGAGCTCCTCCTTCAGCCCGCCGACCCGGTTGAACATGTAGTGCATCCGGCCGCCTGACACCTCTTCCATGACCCCCTGCAGTGCCTCGCGTTCACGGAACGAGTAGAAGATCGGGGTGATGGCGCCGATCTCCAGCGGATACGAGCCGAGAAACATCAGGTGGTTGAGCACCCGGTTGAGCTCCGCCAACAGCGTTCTGGCCCAGACCGCCCGCTCCGGGACCTCCATGCCGAGCATCCGCTCAACGGCGAGTACCACGCCGAGCTCGTTGGCGAACGCGGACAGCCAATCGTGCCGATTTGCCAGCACGATGATCTGGCGGTAATCCCTGACCTCGAAAAGCTTCTCGGCACCGCGGTGCATGTATCCGACGATCGGCTCGGCCGCGATGATCCGCTCACCGTCAAGTGTCAACCGCAACCGCAGCACGCCGTGGGTCGAGGGATGCTGCGGGCCGATGTTGAGGACCATGTCCTCGGTGGCGAGCTCGCGCGCTCCGATGCCGACGCCGATCGCAGTTTCGGTCATGTGCGCGAGTCTGCCAGGATCTGCCGGCGAGCGCGCAGGCGGAGGGGGATCAGCATGGGGACCGCGGGCAGGCCGACCGCTCGGCCGTACGGCGCCGGTTAATCTGATCGGATGGGCGGCATCGGAGCGGCGTTCGAGCCGCCGGGCGAGCAGTGGGTTCGAGTTTCCAGCCGGTTGCGTACGGTTCGGCGGATCACGATGCTGCTCCTGCTGCTGCCGCTGACCGTAATCGGGATCTTGCTGTCGCAAGCGTTCGGTGCCACCGCGGTCGGCGTCCTGGTCGCGGTCGTCGCGGTCGCGATCGGGGTGATCGCTTGGTCTGCAGTGGAGCGGAACTGGCGCGCCTGGGGGTACGCCGAGCGCGCGGACGATCTGCTCGTGGTCCACGGCGTGGTGACCCGGCGGCTAGTAGTCGTCCCGTACGGCCGGATGCAGTTCGTCGACGTTACGGCCGGACCGCTGGAACGGCGCTTTCGGATCGCCCGGGTACAACTGCACACCGCCGCGGCCGCGACCGACGCGAGCATTCCCGGACTGGTTCCGGACGAGGCGGCGCGGCTGCGAGACCGGCTGGCCGCGCTTGGTGAGGCTAGGTCGGCCGGCCTGTGAGCGAGCCAGGCGAGATGTACCGGCCGCTGAGCGAACCAGGGGAGGTCGGCCGGCCGGTGAGCGAGCGGAGCGAACCGCCGCACCATGCGGACGGTGAGTGGCATCGGTTGCATCCGCTGACCCCGCTCGCTCGGGGCTGGACCGTGGTGGCAGCGGTCCTGTTCGTGCTCACCCAGAACGTGTCCGGCACCGAAACCGGCTGGACCGCGACCGGGATCCTGCTCGGCGGCGCAGTGATCGTCGGCTTGATCTACGGCTTGTTCAGCTGGTGGTTCACCCGGTACCGGATCGAGGAGGATGCGCTCCGGCTGGACACTGGGGTGATCTTCCGCCGATCCCGTCGGGTCCGGCTGGACCGGCTGCAGGCGGTGGACGTGGTCCGGCCGCTGATCGCCAGGTTGCTGGGACTAGCCGAGCTCCGGCTCGAGGTGGCCGGGGGGAGCAGTAGCGAGGCGCCGCTCGCCTACTTGTCCGAGCGGAATGCCCAAGTGCTACGGGCTACGCTGCTGGCCAGGGCGGCCGGGGTACGGCCGGACGCGC
>DATAFN010000166.1:0-5019 GCA_036257435.1 Actinomycetes bacterium | reverse complement strand
GAGGTGGCGGAGCGGGTTGCGGCCGGTCAGACCAACGCGGTCCGGGTCCACTCCAGCCGCAGCGCCGCCGACATCGTCCGCGCCAACGTGCTGACCAGGTTCAACGCGATCATCGGCGTGCTCTTCCTGATCATCATGGTGGTCGGGCCGTGGCAGGACGGCCTGTTCGGACTCGTGGTGGTCGCGAACACCGCGATCGGGATCGTGCAGGAGCTCCGCGCCAAGTGGGTGCTCGATCGGTTGAGCGTGCTCGGTGCTGCCCGGCCACGCGTGCGCCGGGACGGGCGGACCGTCGAGATCCCCCGCGATGCGGTGGTACATGACGACCTGGTGGTGATCGGTTCCGGTGATCAGCTCGTGGTCGATGGGCCGGTACTGGCCGCGGACGGCCTCGAGCTGGACGAGTCGCTGCTGACCGGCGAGGCGGATCCGGTACCAAAGCAACCGGGAGATCAGGTGCTGTCCGGGAGCTTCGTGGTAGCCGGGATCGGGTCCTACCGGGCGGCAAGGGTCGGCGCGGAGGCGTACGCCGCGGCGCTCGCCGCCGAGGCCCGCTCGTTCCAGCTGGCCAGCTCCGAACTGCGGGCCGGCATCAACCGCATCCTCGGCTACATCTGGCGGCTGATGCTCCCGGTTGGCGCGCTGCTGGTGGTCAGCCAGCTGGCCAGCAACGACTCGCTGGACGACGCATTGCGGGCCATGGTGGCCGGGCTGGTCACCATGGTTCCGGAGGGCCTGGTGCTGCTGACCAGCATGGCGTTCGCAGTCGGCGTGATCAGGCTGGGCCGCCGTCGGTGCCTGGTTCAGGAGCTCCCGGCCATCGAGGTCCTGGCCAGGGTAGACGTGGTGTGCACGGACAAGACCGGCACGCTCACCGAGAAGGGCCTGCGGTTGCGCGAGCTGATCCCGGTTGGTGACGACCCGTCGGTGACCGGTCAGGCTGCTGCGGCGCTGGGTGCGCTCGTTGCCGGCGATCCCGACCCGAATCCGACCGCACGAGCGATCGCCGAATCGGTGCCGGCACCGGCCGGCTGGCGGCTGACCCGGCGGTACGCGTTTTCCTCGGCGCGCAAGTGGAGCGCGGCGTCGTTCCGCCGGCGCGGGCGCTGGCTGCTCGGCGCGGCCGAGACGCTGCTGCCCAGCGGGGATCCGGTCCGGGAGCGGGTCGAGCGACTTGCGGCTACCGGAGCCCGGGTGCTGTTGCTGGCTCGCTGGGACGGCGCCACTGAGGAGCCGGAGCCCGGCTCGTTGCGCCCGGCCGCGCTGGTACGGCTGGAGCAGCGGGTGCGCTCCGATGCGCCGGACACCGTGGCCTACTTCGCCGACCAGGGTGTCACGGTCAAGGTGCTGTCCGGCGACAGTGCGGCGGCGGCCGGACAGGTCGCCGCGATCGCCGGGGTGGCCGGTGCCGACCGCCCGGTGGATGCGCAGACGTTGACCGGCTCGACTGCGTCGGATTCGGACAGCGGCGGCGACAGCCTGGCGGCCGTGGCGGAGCGAACAACTGTGTTCGGCCGGATCAGCCCGCAGCAAAAGCGCGGCGTGCTGCGCGCGCTCCGGGCCAACGGCCACATCGTGGCGATGACCGGTGACGGCGTCAACGACGTGCTTGCACTGAAGAACGCGGACGTCGCGATCGCGATGGGTTCCGGCAGCGGCGCGGCCCGGGCAGTCGCCCAGATCGTGCTGCTGGACGACGCGTTCGCGAGCCTGCCGCAAGTCGTCGCCGAGGGTCGGCGGGTAGTCGGCAACATCGAGCGGGTAGCGCGGCTGTTCCTGACCAAGACGGTGTATTCGCTCATGCTGGCGGTGCTGGTCGGGATCGCCCAGCTGCCGTTCCCGTTCCTGCCGCGCCAGCTCACCCTGGTCGGCGCGTTGACCATTGGTATTCCGGCGTTCGTACTCGCGCTGGCGCCGAACGCCGACCGGGCCCGGCCGGGCTTCGTGCGCCGCGTGCTGCGCGCGGCGATCCCGGCCGGAGTGGTGGCTGCCGCCAGCACGTTTGCCGCGTACGCGGTCGCCAGGGCGGATCAGACCACCGGGCTGACCGCGGACCGCACGGTCGCGGTCATCGCGCTCACCGTGGTCGCGCTGTGGGTGCTGGCCATCGTTGCCCGGCCGTACACACCCTGGCGGATCGGGCTGGTACTGGCGATGGCGATCGGAGCCGTAGGCGCGATGGTCATTCCGCCGGTCGCGGACTTCTTCGCACTGGTGCCGAGCGCGGGGATGGCCGGGCTCGCCGGGCTGGCCATCGGTGGGTTCGGTGCCGGGCTCGTCGAGCTGCTGTGGCGCCGGATAGGCGTTGTCGGCTAAGCCACAACAGGCCCCGGGCCACTGGTCCCGGCGATCTCGGGACGCACGGCTCTGCCGGCGCGGATGGTAGCTCAGCAGGCTGGAAGCGTGACGAATGCTGTGCCATCAGGAGAGGAGACGGCAATGTCCGTCATCACACCGGACCGGAGCGTGACGGCCCACCCGACCACCCACGCTGCCCGTCCTGACACCACAGTCGGCTACGCGCGGTGGGCGTGGGCCGCGGCCCGACTCAGCCTTGGCTGGATCTTCCTATGGGCCTTCCTCGACAAGACGTTCGGCCTAGGTCACGAAACCGCGGCCGCGAACGCCTGGATCGACGGTGGCTCCCCGACCAGCGGCTTCCTGAGCAACGCACCGCAGGGCCCGTTCGCCGACTTCTACAACGACCTCGCCGGGACGACCTGGGTCGACTGGGTCTTCATGATTGGTCTGCTGGGCATCGGCCTGGCGCTGATCCTCGGCATCGGCATGCGGATCGCGGCGGTGGCCGGAGCCCTGCTGATGGTGCTGATGTGGAGCGCGGTGCTGCCGCCGGACAACAACCCGTTCATGGACGACCACCTGATCTACGCGATTGTACTGATCGGGCTGGCCCTGGCCGCAGCCGGCCGGACGCTAGGTTTTGGCCAGTGGTGGGAGAAGACGGCGCTGGTCCGCCGGTTCCCCTGGCTGACCTAGCCGCATTCCGGAGCGCCGGGCCGGACCGATCAAGGTCCGCCCGGCGTTTCGGCATCTGTACTGCGTGATCTGCCCAGGCTACGTTGGGCTCGGAGGCAGACCAGCGTGATCGAGGCAGGGGGCCGTGGGCGGGCAGGAAGAACCTCACGAGCGGGTCGGCGGAGTGGCCGCCGCTCTCCCGCACCTGCAGCTGGACGACCTGCTCGCCGAACTGCAGGCCCGGATTTCGGCGATCAGGGCAACCCGGGATCGGGTGCGTTCGCTGCTCGACTCGGTCCTGTTGGTGGGCAGCGAGCTCGAACTGGCCCAGGTGCTCCGGCACATCGTCGGGACCGCCGTGTCGCTGGTCGACGCCAAGTACGGCGCGCTCGGTGTGATCGGCGAGGGGGAGCGGCTGTCCCAGTTCATCCCGGTGGGGGTCACCGACGAGGAGATCGAGCGGATCGGTCCGTATCCGACCGGGCGCGGCATCCTGGGCGAGCTGATCAGGCACCCGGAGCCGCTTCGGCTGGAGAATCTTAGCGATCATCCCGCCTCGTTCGGCTTTCCACCGCACCACCCACCGATGCGCACGTTCCTCGGCGTGCCGGTGCGGGTGCGCGACCAGGTGTTCGGCAACCTCTACCTGACCGAGAAGCGGGAGGGTCTCCCGTTCAATGCCGAAGACGAGCAGTTGCTCACCGTGCTGGCCGCGGCCGCCGGGGTGGCGATCGAGAATGCCCGGCTCTACGACGACTCCCGCCGCCGGGAGCGCTGGCTGCGGGGCAGTGCCGAACTCACCCGGCGGCTGCTATCGGGAGTCGACGTGAGCGGCGTGCTCACGCCGTTCGCACAGGAGGCCATGGACATGGCCGATGCCGACCTGGTGGCGGTCCCGGTGCCAGTGCCCGGCACGGACAGCCTGCTGATCGAGATCGTGATCGGCCAGGCCGCCGACATCTACCGGGGCGCGCTGATCCCGGTCGACGGCTCGCTGGCCGGCCGGGTGCTGCGGACCGGCGAGCCGGTCGGCGTGGCCGACGTGCACGCAGACAAATCGGCCACCGGTGCCCTCGATACGGCCGGACAGTTCGGCCCGTTCATGGTGGTTTCGCTCGGGACCGCTGACCGGGTCCGGGGGGTGCTCATGGCCGGCCGGGTCGCCGGCCGACCACCGTTCGATGCCGCCACCGTCCGGATGCTGGCGGACTTTGCCGCGCAGGCCGCGGTCGCGCTGGAGCTGGCCGAGCGGCGGGCCGAAGGGGAGCAGTTGCGGGTGCTGGAGGATCGCGACCGGATCGCCAGGGACCTGCACGACCTGGCGATTCAGCGCTTGTTCGCGACCGGGATGAGCCTGCAAGGGGTTACCCGGTTCATCGACAACCAGGAGGCCGCCGGCCGCGTCGGCCGGGCAATCGACGACATCGACGACACGATCAAGGTGATCCGCTCGACGATCTTCGCGCTGGAGACGAGAGGTACGTCGGACCGGATCTCGTTGCGCACTAGGTTGCTGGCCGAGGTCGAAGCGGCAACCGCCACGCTCGGGTTCGCCCCGACGCTGACCTTCGACGGCCTAATCGACGCGCACGTTCCCGACGAGATCGGTGAGCATGCCGTTGCGGTACTGCGCGAGTCACTGTCCAACGCGGCTAAACATGCCCAGGCCAGCCGGATCGAGGTCTCCGTAGTGGCCGGTGCGGAACTAACGCTCATCGTCACCGATGACGGCCGGGGCATCACCCCAGGTGGGCGCCGGAGCGGGCTGCGGAACGTGAAACAGCGCGCCGCCACGCTCGGTGGCACGCTGCAGGTCAAGGATCGCAACGGCGGCGGAACCAGGCTCGTCTGGCGCGTCCCGCTCGCCGGCCACTGAGGCCGCGCCGTTCTCGTCGCGCCCGACCCGCTTGGTCAACCGGAGAACTGGATGATGGAGTCACCGTCGGCGTTGCTGACCAGGCGCCGACCGGTAACGAGGTCAGCGCGGATCTGGATCACCTGGTTGCGCGGGCCCTCCGCCCAGGGGTGAACCAGCCCCGTGAG
>DATAFN010000160.1:0-1841 GCA_036257435.1 Actinomycetes bacterium | reverse complement strand
GGCGGCGGAGATCAACAAGGTGGTCGACGCCGACCGGGTCGCCTGGCACCAGGTCGACCTGACCCAGCCGGACCAGGTTGAGGCCACGGCCGCCACGCTGGTGGACGGAGGCCGGACTGTCGACGTGCTGGTCAACAACGCCGGCGGGATCACGTCCGGATCCGGCGACACCCTCGCCGACGTCGCCGACGCCTGGCGTCGCGACTTCGATGGCAACGTGCTGACCACGGTGTTGCTGACCGAGGCGCTACTACCGCACCTGCGCCGCCCCGGCGGGCGAGTGATCGCGATCAGTTCGGTCGCGGCTTTGCGCGGCGCCGGCTCGTACGGCGCGGCGAAGGCTGCGCTGCACGCCTGGATGTACGGCTTGTCCGCCGAACTCGCTGCGGACGGGATAACGGTCAACGTGGTGGCGCCCGGCTTCATCCCGGACACCCGGTTCTGGGACGGGCGGCTCACCCAGGACATGTACGACGCTCGGGTCGGCGCGATTCCGATGGGCCGAGCAGGCACCCCGGCGGAGGTGGCAGCCGCGGTCCGCTACCTGGCCGGCCCCGACAGCGGCTACACGACCGGACAGATCCTGCAGGTCAACGGCGGCTGGGTCACCGGTCGGTAGCGCCAATGGCGGGCAGCCGGAACCGCTCGCCGCGGCGGAAGGTGAGCCGGTGGCCGGCGCGGGCCACGACGACTACTCCGCGGCCGAACACCTCCCAGTCGATCCCGTCTCCGATCGCCGCGGTGCGCTCCTCGATCGCGACCAGCGTCCAACGCTGGGGTATCGCGGCCTGGACGACGCCTTGCAGCCCAGGGAGGAACGAGTCGAGCGCCTCCCAGTGAGCGGCGAGCACGGCATTCGGTACCAGCCGCAGTCCAGGCACCCAGGCGTGATCCGCCAGGCTGGTGATCGTGCTGATTGGGGCGAGCTCCCCGAGCACCCACATCCCCGCGCTGCATCCAGCGATCGCGGTACCGCGGTCCGCGGCTGCCGTGACGGCTGACCAGAAGGGCGTGTCAAGCAGCGTGGTCGCGAGATAGGCCGGCTGACCACCGGCCAGGAAGATCATGCTGGCGCCGGCGATATCGGCGACCAGGTTCGGCCGGAACGCGTCGTCCCTGCTTAGCAGCGGGAGCAACCGAGCCGTGACCCCGAGCGCGCCGAAGTGGTGGACCGCGTCCCGGCCGATCCGTGCTACGGCTTGCGCGCCTTCGGGCGCAACCGCGGTCGGCACCACCAGCACTCGCCCGTCCCCGCGGGCCAACTCGAGTGCGGCCCGATCCGGCTCGGCCGCGGACGGCTCGAAGTCGCCCGAGCTCAACAGCTCGATGATCCGGCGGGTCTGCATCTCCCCGGCGCTCAGCCGGGTACGTAGACGGTCCGGCTGTCCGCACTCGGCAGGTAATCGGACGGTGACGTCCGCACCCGGTAGTAGTCGTCGGTGAGGTATGGCCCGAGCAGGTCCAGGTAGTGCCCGCTGCCCGGGTCCGCTGAGGTACCGCCGGGCAGCGCCGACCCGCCCTCGATCCGGAACCGGTGGGTCTCGCCGACGTAGCGGCGAGCTGGACCGCTGCCGAACATGAACCCGTTGACCGAGTTGGCCCGCGCGTCGTGGCTGGCCGAGTCCACCGTGCCGTACCCGCCGTCGACCGGGATGCCGCTTAGTCCGGGCAGCGGTGCCGGGAACTGCCCGAAACCCGGCGGCACGTTGAACGGGCCGCCGAGCGGCGAGTCGAGCACGATCCGGTGCAGCCGGCCCCACCGGTAGTCGTCCTGGTCGGTCGATCCGCCGAACGCGGCCGCGAAGTCCGGGCTCGCCAGCCTGGCCAGTGCGCTCCGGACC
>DATAFN010000042.1:0-3563 GCA_036257435.1 Actinomycetes bacterium | reverse complement strand
CAGGGACGCCAGCACGTCCGACGGCGACCGGGTCGCGATGGTCAGCGACACGCCGTCGTCGGCGACCTCGGCATCGGCGGCCAGCGCCTTCGCGTCAGGCACGGTCAGCTGGCCGGACTCGATGCTGATCCGGACCGGGCTGTCCAGGCCGCGGACCAGCTCGGCCGGTGCGCCCAGTTGCAGCAGCCGGCCGCGGTCGACGATCGCGACCCGGTCGCAGAGCACCTCGGCCTCGTCCAGGTAATGCGTGGTCAGCACCACGGTTCGGCCCTCGGCGTTGATCGCCCGCAGCACATCCCACAAGTTCCGCCGCGCCTGCGGGTCAAGGCCCGAGGTCGGCTCATCCAGGAAGACCACTTCGGGGTCGTGGACCAGCGCGCACGCGATGGACAGCCGCTGCGCCTGCCCGCCGGACAGCTGCTCGGCCCGGGTGTCGGCCTTGTCCGCCAGGCCGACCGTCTGCAGCATCGCGTCGGCCCGGCCGTTCGGCACCCCGTACATCTCGGCGAACGTGTAGATCTGCTCCCGCGTCGTCATCAGCTCGAAGAATGACGACGCCTGCAACTGCACGCCGATCCGATTCAACAAGTCGATGTTGCGCGGCCACGGCAACTCGCCTAGCAGCGTCACCGTGCCCGAGTCGGCCTCACGCAGTCCCTCGACGATCTCCAAAGTGGTGGTCTTGCCCGCCCCGTTGGGCCCGAGGATCCCGAAGAACTCGCCGGTGTCCACGGTGAACGACAGGTCGTCCACCGCTTGCACATCGCCGTAGCGCTTGCACAGGTTCTCCACGACGACCGCGTGCTCCACGCGGCCCACCCTACGAGGACTGCCCTGGCAGCCATCGCGGTCCTACCGCACGAAATCCATCGCCGCTTTCTCGATGGCCTCCTCGGACACGAGCACCGCGGTGGCCGCGTCGCCCAGCGGGATGAAGCTGTCCTCGCTGGCGACCCGTGCGACCTGGCCGGTGAAGCCACCGTCGACGAGCGCGGTGACGACCCCTTCGGATACCCCACCCGAGCGCCGGGTCTCGTCCACCACGAGCACCCGGCCGGTCGCCGCCGCCTCCCGCAGCAGATCCTCCACCGGCAGCGGGGCGAGCCAGCGCAGGTCCACCACTCGGCAACCGATGCCGGCGGCCGCCAGCCGGTGGCAGACCCGAACGCTGAGGTAGACGCCATTGCCGAACGTCACGATCGTCAGGTCCCCGCCGTCGCCGTAGGTACGAGCCCGGCCGAGCGGCACGTGCTCGCCGGTCAGCGGGTAGCGCGCCAGCCAGCCGCCGTCACCGTCCCGATAGAGATCGCGGGCGTGGTAGAGCGCGATCGGCTCGATGTACACGCAAACGCGCCCATCCACCTCGGCGGCGGCCAGGCAGGTGCGCAACATCGCGGCCGCGTCGTCCGGCCGGCACGGCGACGCGATGACCAGACCCGGGATGTCGCGCAGCACGCCGACCGCGTTGTCGTTGTGGAAGTGGCCACCGAAACCGCGCTGGTAGCCGTACCCGGCGATGCGCACCACCATCGGGTTGCGGTACTGGCCCTGGGAGAAGAACGCGAGCGTGGCCGCCTCGCCGCGCAACTGGTCCTCGGCGTTGTGCAGGTAGGCGAGGTACTGGATCTCCGGCACCGGGAGCAGCCCGGAGACCGCAGTGCCGAGCGCCAGACCCAGCACGGTCTGCTCGTCGAGCAGCGTGTCGAACACCCGGCTCGCCCCGAGCTTGCGCTGTAGCCCCCGGGTCACCCCGTACACCCCGCCCTTGCGGCCCACGTCTTCGCCGAACACGATCAGGTTCGGGTGCCTGGCACTGGCCTCGAGCAGTGCCCGGTTGATCGACTGGGCGAGGGTCAACGGCCCTTCGGACTCCGGCGGGGTGTCGCCGAACACCTCGGCCCGGCGGTCCCGGTCCGGCTGCCGGGTCGCCGCCAGCGCGACGTCGTAGGGATGCGAGGGCGCGATCGGTTCCATGATCTGGCGTCGCGAGCTCAACCGCGGCCGCATCGCCGCCCGCCGGGCCGCGGCCAGCACTTGCTCGCGGACCGCCTCGTACCGGTCGATCACCTGCTGCGGGGTCAGCAGCCCGGCGCTCACCAGTAGCCGGGCGGTGCTCAGCAGCGGGTCCCGGGCGAGATCGGCCGCGATCTCGGCGTTGGTTCGGTACCCGGTCTCCACGTCCGAGCCGGCGTGCGCCATGAGCCGGACCATCCGCAAGTGCACGAACGCGGGGCGGCGCTTGGCTCGTACCCAGTCAGCTGCCTCGACCGCGACGTCGTAGGTCTCGGCCAGGTCGCAACCGTCGGCGGCAAGGTAGCGGATGCCGTGCCGATTGCGGAACGTGGCCTCGACCCAGTCCGGTGGGGTACGCACGCTGATTCCGAACCCGTTGTCCTCGCAGACCAGCAGCAGCGGCAGCGGCAGGCCGTGGTGCACGGTCCAGCTGGCCGCGTTGATCGCGCCCAGCGCGGTCGAGTGGTTGGCCGAAGCGTCGCCGAAGCTGGCGACCGTTACGGCGTCATCAGGCCATCGGGAAGCGACGCCAAGCTTGCGGGCTCGCTCGATCGCGAACGCCACCCCGACCGCCCGGGGCAGGTGGCTGGCGATTGTGGAGGTTTGCGGGATGATCGCCAATGGCTGGCTGCCGAACACCTTGTGGCGGCCGCCGGAGATCGGTTCATCGGCCGCGGCGACCACCCCGAGCAGGATGTCCCTGATCGGGTCCTGGCCCAGCACCTGCCCGGCCCGGGCGCAGTAGAAGCCGCCGGAGCGGTAATGCAGGAGCGCCGGGTCGGTCGGGCGCAATGCGGCCGCGAGCGAGGCGTTGCCCTCGTGGCCGGCGGAGCTGATCGTGTAGTAGCCGAAGCCCTGGCCCCGCAGCCAGCGCGCGGCCAGGTCGAGATGCCGGCTGGTGAGTTGCGCGTCGAACAGCTCGATCGCGGCCGCGCTGGTCACCCGGCTGCCAGGGCGCACCGGGGCGTCCGGGTCGGGTGTGGGCGCTCCGGTCACGCCGGCTCCGGTCCGGTTGGGATCGGGTAGCAGCGCCCCAGCGGCGGCCAGAAAGTGCTCGTCGGTGGGGTCGGTCGGTTGCACTGATCACCTCGGCGTACGTCAAGCTGCCCGAGATTATCCGTCCTTGCGGGGATACCGTGTGCGCTATGTCCACCCCCGCTGCCAACCGCATCAGCTCGATCGTCGCGGGCGGTCCGATCGGGCCGTCCGGACTCGATCCGATGCCGTCCACCAATCCGGCCGATAGCGCCGACGTGGTGGCCTTGGTCGAACTGGCTGGGCCGGACGGCTTCGCCGCGGCCTGCCAGGCCGCGCGCGGTGCGCAGCCCGGCTGGGCCGACGTGCCCGCGCCGGTGCGTGGCCAGGTGATCGCCAATGCGGGCCGTCTGGTGGCGGCGAACGCGGAGCGGCTGGCCGCACTGATCACCAGGGAGATCGGCAAACCGCTGGCCGAGGCCCGTTGCGAGGTTCAGGAGATCGTCGATACGTGCGACTTCTTCCTCGGCGAGGGGCGTCGGTTGTACGGGCAGACCGTGCCGTCCGAGATGCCG
>DATAFN010000031.1:0-2017 GCA_036257435.1 Actinomycetes bacterium | reverse complement strand
GAGGCGGCGTACGCCGCGGCCGAAATCCCGGCGTTGCCGCTGCTGGCGAGCGCGACCGTGGTCGCGCCGCGGTGCCGAGCTCGGCTCACCGCACCGCTGGCCAGGCGGTCCTTGAACGATCCGGTCGGGTTGGCGCCCTCGCACTTCAGCAAGACCCGGCCCGGCAGCCCGGTGCCGTCCAGCCGCACCAGCGGGGTGCCACCCTCGCCCAGGCTGATCGGTTCTCCGCACGGCACGAGCAGGTCGGCCCACCGCCACATGGCTCCTCGGCCGGCCGGCACAGGCCCCGGCCTGTCGGGCTTGTCGGGCCCGGTGGCTCGATCACGGATCGGCACCATCGGGACGCCGAAGCCGTCGGCGGCGCATCGCTCGCAGCCGGTGACCCGGTCGTCAAGCGCGGTGACCTGCTCACACCGAAGGCACCGGCTCCGCCACGCCGTCGTTGCTGTCGGCGCTCGCTCGGTGGTCGTTTCCATAGCTCCTCATTGTGGTCACCCGCATTGTGGTCGCCTGCGCCGACAACCGGCGGTTCCGTCCGCACTGGTGGTGCTCGGGGCAGGTTTGGTCGCTGCCGTCGCGGAGACGCATGACTGCGACCTCGGCGGGCAACCGCCGGTAACCGGCCCACGGATGGGAGCTAGTCATGCAGTACGACGACCAGGCCAACCGCACGACCGATCCCGATGTGGACGACACCGACGCAACGGTCCCGCAGCCGGATCGGGAGCAGTCGGCGGACTCGGACGACGGCAACGAAGCGCTTGCCGAGTACTCCGTGGTGGAGGAGTCGGTAGTCGAAGCGCCGGACGAGCAAGCGGCCGCCACGGATCCCCGCGGTGGTAGCGACCGCGGTGGTAGCGACGAGGCCTGGCAAGGTGTCCAGCCGGTCGACGGCACCGAGGCGGTATCCGAGGATCCGGTAGCGGAGGACATCGCCGACAACACGCATCCGACGAATGTCCAGCCGGTCACCCCGGATCTCGGCGGGGTCCAGCCGGTCGACCCGGATCTCGGGACAGGCGAATCGGTGGACGACAGCTCCGGCACCGATACTCCGGAGGATCCGGAGCTGGCTGCCGCCGGGTTGGACGAGACGGACACTGAGGGCTCGGGACCCGGAACCGTCCGGACTAACCCGGACATCGACCGGACTGACGCCACCGTCGACCGCAAGGACGCGGACATCGACCCGAGCGACGCTGCCACCGCGGGCGCGGTTGGCGGTACCGCCGCCGCGGCCGGCACCACGCAGACGGCGGCCCGCACGGATAACGACGATCCGCTGCGCGCACGCTGGCACGAGGCCCAGCACCTGTTCGTCGACGATCCCGCTAAAGCTGTGCACGAGGCGGCAGCGCTGGTTCAGGCCGCTGCCGAACAGGCCAGTTCGGCGACGCACGAGGGATCGGGCACCGAGTCCGGGTCGGACACCGAATGGCTGCGGATCACCATGCAGCGCTACCACGAAGCGTTCGAGCTGCTCATTGGCATCTCGTCCGGAGACGTCGCCTAGCGCCCCTTGCCTGCGAGACTCGGCCTGGCTCAGGAGCCGGACCCCTTGGCGCGCATCCGGGTCAGCAACGGCTGGCCGAACCAGGTCCACGCCCAGAGCAGCGTGAGCAGCGCGGCCATCCAGTAGGCGGCGCTCAGGCCGATAACCACATCGACGATGAGCAGCAAGGAGGCGGCCATCGCCAAGCCGAGCGCGATCGTGCCGACGATGCCATACACGTTCGACCGCCGAACCAGGATCTCCTTCTGGCCGGTGCGAAACAGGATCCGATGCTGTGCGGCCGGGCTGATCAGGCAGATCGAGGCAACCGCCGCGGCGGCCAGGGCGAACACGAGCAGTCGCTTCTGGTCGTCGGTGACCCGGTCGAAGCCGGTGGCGAACGGGACCGTCAGCAGAAACGCGAACAGCACCTGCACGCCGGGCAGCGCAACCCGCAGCCCTTGGAGCAGTTCGATGAGCTCTCGATCAAGCCGCTCCTTGGGCGACTCGTCGGTCTCCGGGTCG
>DATAFN010000076.1:0-7847 GCA_036257435.1 Actinomycetes bacterium | reverse complement strand
ATCGCCTCGTGCTCGTCGGCGGCCGCCGAACCGAGCTCGCGCATCTCGCCAAGCACCGCCCAGGTCCGGCGGCCGCGGCCGAGTGCGACCAGGGCCTGCAGCGCGGCTCGCATGGAGTCCGGGTTGGCGTTGTAGGCATCGTTGATAACGGTGACCCCATCGGGTCGCTCGGCGACCTCCATACGCCATCGGCTGACCGGCTCGGCCGCACTCAGCGCGGCGGCGATCCGGTCTACCGCCAACCCGAGCGCGTCGGTCGCGGCCGCGGTGGCCAGCGCGTTGCTGACGTGGTGCGCGCCGACCAGGCGCAGCGCGACGGCCGCCGAGCCGTTCGGGGTGCGCAGCGTGAACCGAGGTCGCCCGAGACGATCGAGCTCGATCGCCTCGGCCCGCACCTCGGCGGATGCCCGGGTGCCGTAGCTGACGACCCGGGCCGGGGTCAGCTCCCGCATCGCCAGCACCCGGTCGTCGTCGGCGTTGAGCACGGCGACACCGTCCGCCGGAAGCGCCTGAACCAGCTCGGACTTGGCCTTGGCGATTCCTTCCCGACTGCCGAACGACTCGGCGTGCGCAAGTCCGACGTTGAGCACGATCCCGACCCGCGGCGGCGCGATCTCGCACAGGTACGCGATATGGCCGGCTCCGCGAGCGCCCATCTCCAGGGCGAGATATCTGGTCTGCGGGCCGGTCCGGAGCACGGTCAGCGGCAGCCCGATCTCGGTGTTGTGCGAACCGGGCGGGGCGACCGTCGGGCCGAGTTCGGGCAGAACCGCGGCCAGCAGATCCTTGGTGCTGGTCTTGCCGCTCGATCCGGTCACCCCGAGCACGGTCGCCGCGGGCAACCGGGCCAGCACGCCGGCCGCCAGCCGGCCGAGTGCGGTAACAGAGTCGCCGACCACGATCACCGGCACCCCGACCGGCCGGGTGGCGAGCACGGCGACCGCACCACCCGCGATCGCTTCGGCCGCGAAGTCGTGGCCGTCCACCCGCTCCCCGGGTACGGCGACGAACAAACCGCCCGGTGCCGGGACCCGCGAATCGACCTCCACCGGACCGGTGACCAGCCGAGCCGGCTCGGCCCCATCGGCCAGCCGGCCGGAGACGACGGCCGCGATCTCGCCGAGCGTGGTAGGGATCATGCCGGCGTCCCGGCCTCGATCGCGGCCCGCAGCACGGCCCGGTCGTCGAACGGGCGAATCACGCCTGCGGTCTCCTGGCCCTGCTCGTGGCCCTTGCCGGCGACCACGATCGCGTCGGCGGCCGCGGCCCGGCCGACTGCGAGCGCGATCGCAGCGCCCCGGTCCCGTTCGACTAGCAACTCCGCACGGTCGCCGGACGGCACCTGCTCGGCACCGGACTGCATCGCCGCGATGATGCTCAGCGGATCCTCGGAACGCGGGTTGTCGTTGGTGAATACAACCAGGTCGGCGGACTCGGCCGCGATCCGGCCCATCATCGGGCGCTTGCCCCGATCCCGGTCACCGCCGCACCCGACCACCAGGATGACCCGGCCCTTGGTAACCTCTCGGACCGCGCCGAGTACCGCCTCGAGCGAAGCCGGCTTGTGCGCGTAGTCGACGATCGCGAGGAAGTCCTGACCGGCTTCGACCCGTTCCATCCGGCCTGGAGTACCGGTGACCGCGGCCATCCCGGCGACTGCGGCATCCAGCGACACATCTGCGGCGACCAGGGTGGCGATTGCGCCAAGCGCGTTCTCGACGTTGAACGGACCGGGCAACCGGATCGCGACCTCGGCCTGCCCGGCCGGGCCGGTCACCTCGAACGTGCTGCCTTCGGGGCCCAGCCTGACCCGATCGGCCCGCCAGTCCGCGCCCGGGTCACCGCTCGCCGAGAACGTGACCAGCGGCACGGTGGCGAGCGTGGCCAGCCGGCGTCCGTGCCCGTCATCGGCGTTGACCACACCGCGGTTGGCATATCCGGCCGTGAACAGCAAAGTCTTCGCCGCGAAGTACGCCGCCATGCTGCCGTGGAAATCCAGGTGCTCCTGGGAGAGGTTCGTGAACAGCGCCACGTCGAACGTGGTACCGGCCACCCGGCCGTACGCCAGCGCATGGCTGGACACCTCCATGGCCACCGCGGTACTGCCGCGTTCGCGCATGAGGGCGAAAAGTGCCTGCAGATCGGGCGCTTCCGGCGTCGTGAACGCGCTGGTCACGGTCTGGTCGCCGATCCGGGTCTGGACGGTTCCGATCAAGCCGGTGCGGTGGCCGGCAGCCTGCAGGCCGGACTCGAGCAGGTAGGTGGTCGTGGTCTTCCCGGCCGTGCCGGTCACTCCCAAGAGCAGCAGGGCCCGACCTGGATGGTCGTAGAGCCACGCCGCCAGCGGCCCCAGGACATGCCTTGGCGCCGGGACGACCAGCACCGGTGTGGGCGGATCGTGGGGTTGCAGGATGCGGCTGCCTTCGGGATCGGTGAGGATGGCAACGGCACCGGCCGCGAGGGCGGATCGGCCATGGACGGCGCCATGGGTGTTCGAGCCGGGCAGGGCGGCGTAGAGGTCGCCGGGCCGGATCCGACGGGAGTCGTGGACGAGGCCGGACAGCAGTATCTGGTCCCACTCCGGGCGGATGTCCGCCACTCCGGCGAGCCGGGCGGCCGCGGCCAGCGGGTGCGGCCGCACCACCTCGGGTCGCAACTCGGCGGGTAGCGGTTCGGACACGGGCGTGAGGCTACCCGGGCCTACCAGGTCAGCCGAAGCTGAGGCGGCTTTGTGCCGGTCGGCGGCACCTTCAGCGTTGCCAGCGCGAACTTCATGACCTCGGTGAACACCGGGCCGCACAGCTGACCACCGAAGCGGCCGTTTATCGGGTTCTGAATCGTGCAGGCGACCACGACGGCCGGGTCGTCGGCCGGCGCGAAACCGATAAAGGAGGCGGTGTAGCCGCAGTAGCCGCCACAACGCTCGTCGTACCGCTCCGCGGTACCGGTCTTGCCGGCCACCCGGTAGCCCGGAATCGCGGCCGTCGGCGCCGTGCCCTCTTCGGAAACCACCGACTCCAGCATGTTCGTCACCATCCGGGCGGTCCGCGAGCTCACCACCCTGGTTCGCTTCGGCGCCGGCGCCGGGTTGAACGTGCCGTCCGCGCCGGTGTATCCCTTGACTAGCCGCGGGCTGACCCGCTCCCCGCCGTTCGCGATCGTGGCGTAGACCGACGCCGCCTGCAGCGCCGTCACCGATAGGCCCTGGCCGAACGGGATCGTGTAGCGCTGCGTACCGGACCAGTCCCGCGCCGGGGCCAGGATGCCCTTGCTCTCGCCCGGAAGCCCGACCCCGGAGGTCCGGCCAAGACCGAACCGCTTGAGGTAAGCGGCCAGCGTGGACGCGGGCAGCCGCTCTGCGACCAGGATCGTGCCGATGTTGCTCGACTTGGCCACCGCGCCGGCATAGGTGAGCCGCCAGGTGCCGTGCGATATGTGGTCGTGGAACGTGGCGTCCGAGCGGTGCAGCGAGCCCGGGATGGTGAGCCTGCTGCCGGGCGTCGCTACCCCCTCCTCGAGCGCGGCGGCCGCGGTCAGCACCTTTGCCGTGGAGCCGGGTTCGTAGACGTCGCTCAGCGCTCGGTTGCCCAGATCGGCCGGCTTGCTCTTGCCGGGACGGTTCGAGTTGTAGGTGGGCGAGGTCGCCATCGCGAGCACCTCGCCGGTGCTCGGTGCCATCACGATGACGTAGCCGGCCTCGGCGTCGGCCTTCTTCACCGCGGTGGAGATCGACCGCTGCGCGTACCACTGCAGGTCCCGGTCGAGGGTCAAGGTCACGCCGTCGCCGGGCACCGCCTTGCGGCTGCGCTCGCCGGCGGTGGCGATCGGCACGTCGCCCATCGGCGTGCGCTGGTAGACCCGCTCGCCGTTGGTGCCGGCCAGCCGGTCCTCCAGCGCCCGCTCCAGCCCGGCCAGACCGTGTCCGTCGGCGCCGACGAATCCGATCACGTTGGCCGCCACACTGTTGGCCGGGTAGGTGCGCAGTGGCTGTGCCTCACTGAAGATTCCGGGCAGGTCGAGCTTGCTGATCTGCCGCCAGGTGGCCGGAGGTACGTGGCTGACCAGCGACACCCAGCGGGTATGTCCGTCGTATCGCAGCTTCGGGGCGAGCACCTTGGGATCGGTGGCCAGCATCGGGGCAAGCCGCTTCGCGGTGCCGGCCGGGTCGAGCACGAGCTTCGGGTCGGCGACCACCCGGCGAGAGTCGACGGTACGGGCCAGCGCGGTGCCATTGCGATCGAGGATGTCGCCGCGCGGCGCAAGAAGCTCGACTGTGTTGAGCCGATGGGTCACCGCGGTCTTGGCGTACCCGGCCGGATCCAGCGCCTGCAACTCGAACAACCTGGTGGCGAACACGGCGAGCATGGTGGCCAGCGCCACGAATGCCAATCGGAGCCGCAGGGTCTGCCGGCCAAGCCGGATCGGGCGCGGCTCGCGGCGGGGTGGTGGCCGGCGTTGCCGTGGCGGTGCCGGGCGTGGCGTCGCCTGCGGCCGTTGCGTCCGCGGTGGCGGTGCTTGCCGCGTCCGAGCCCGCTGGGTTCCTGGTTGCGCCCGCTGGCTTCGTTGTGGCTGCGCCCGCTGTGTGACTGGTTGCGCCCGCTGGGCTCGTTGTGGTTGCGCCCGCTGGGACTGGCCGGCGCGTGGCCGGCTCCCACCGCGCGGCGCTGCCGACCGCTTACCGCTCGTCCGGCCCTCCTGCCCGTCCCGGCCGCTCCGGCCGGTGGGCGAGGTCATCCGCCCGACCGTCCGGCCCCGGTGCCGGCGCCGCCGGGCACCTCGATGAACGTCGGTCCGGTGCCCGGCCGCATGCCGAGCCGCTCCGCCTCCTTGGCCAGCCGGTCCGGCGTGGACAGGTGCGCGACCTCCTGCTCCAGCGCTTCCTCCCGGTCCTGCAGCAGGTCGGACTGCCGGCGCAGATCGTTCAGCTGGAACGAGTCCTGCGCGACCCCGGTGTTGATCAGCAGCAGCGCCACCAGCCCGGCACCAAGCACGGCGACGACGAGCAGGACGAACGGCGTCCGCCTGGCCGGCCGCTGGCGGGGTGCCGGTACCAGCTTCAGCGGCGGCCGTGGCCGGGGCGTCCGGACCGGCGCCGGCGCCGAACCCCGGCGTGGCTCGGCGGCCGGCACGGCGCTCGCCTGGAACGCGCTCACGCGGCCTGCTCGCTCTGCTCGTCGACCGCCCGCGCGTGAGCGCCCTGCTTTACGGTTCGCTCGCTTCGCTCGCTCACGCCGCCGCCCTGATCCGCTCGGCCGCCCGCAACCGCGCCGACGCGGCACGTGGGTTCGCCGCGACCTCGTCCGGCTCGGGCTGCTCTGCTCCCCTGGTCAGCAGTCGCAGCTGCGGCAGGTGGTGCGCAGGGACGACCGGTAGCTCGAGCGGCACCGTCGACGTGGCGCCGGCCGCAAGTGCCCGCTTGACGATCCGGTCCTCCAACGACTGGTAGGACAGCGCGACGATCCGGCCGCCTACCGCCAGCGCGGCCAGCGCGGCGGGCAGGGCTCGCTCCAGTACCGCGAGCTCCGCATTCACTTCGATCCGCAGCGCCTGGAACGTGCGCTTGGCCGGGTGTCCACCGGTGCGCCTGGCCGCTGCTGGGATAGCGGTCCTGACCAGCTCCACCAGCCGCGCGGAGGTGTCGAACGGCCGGCTCACCCGCTCCCTGGCGATCGCTTCGGCTATCCGCCGGGCGAACCGCTCCTCCCCGTAGTCGCGCAAGATCCGGGTGAGGTCGGCTATCGGATAGGTGTTGAGCACGTCCGCCGCGGTCGGCCCGCGGGTCGGATCCATCCGCATGTCGAGCGATGCGTCCCGCGCGTAGGCGAAGCCGCGCTCCGCCTCGTCCAGCTGCAGCGAGGAAACTCCGAGGTCGAATAGCACGCCGTGCACAGCGGGAAGGCCGAGCCGATCCAGCACCTCGGGCAGTTCGTCGTACACCGCGTGCACCAACCGCACCCGCGAGCCGTAGCCGGCCAGCCGTTCCTGCGTGTGCGTCAGCGCCTGGGAGTCCCGGTCCAGGCCGATGACCTGGATGTGTCCGTAGCTGTCAAGCAACGCCTGGGTGTGACCACCGAGACCGACCGTAGCGTCCACCAGCACAGCGTTCGGCACCCGTAGCGCCGGCTCGAACAGCGCCAGCACCCGCTCGGTGAAGACCGGGGTATGGCGCGGCTCGATTCCCCGCCCGCCGCTGGCGTCCATGTGCTCCCTCGACCCTGCTGTTCAGCTTTTCGTTCCTCGGTTGGTGGCTGCCGGAACCGGCCGCCGGTTGGCAGCCGTACCGCCAGGTCCCCGCCCGCTCGGCAGGGAAGCATGCGTTCTGGCGCCGGGGAAGGGGCGTCAGACAGCGGTCGTGAGCGGGTGGAGACCTCGTTGTACGGATGCGTTCGAGTGCACGACCCGCCGAGGCGAGCCGGTTAAGGCACCCCGGGCAGCACCTCCTCGGACAGCTCGGCGAACGCCGGCTCCTGCTCGGCCAGGTAGGCCTCCCAGGCCTGGGCGTCCCAGATCTCGACGCGCGTGTTGGCCCCGATGACCACGCAGTCGCGGCTCAGCCCGGCGTAGTCCCGCAGCTGCGGCGGGATCGTCACCCGGCCCTGCTTGTCGGGCACCTCGTCGGAGGCACCGGCGTAGAGGACGCGCATGTAGTCGCGGGCGCTCTTGTTGGTCACCGGCGCGTTGCGAAGGCCTTCGGTGAAACGGTCGAACTCGGCGGCCGGCCACACGTACAGGCAGCGTTCCTGCCCTTTCGTGATCACGAGCCCGTCCGCCAGCTCCTCGCGGAACTTCGCCGGCAGAAAGATCCGTCCCTTGTCGTCCAGGCGCGGAGCATGGGTGCCAAGGAACACGTGGCACCACCTCCATCAGCCCCCAAGGACGGCTCCCCAACCGCTCCACTGTCCGCCACTGTACCCCACTACACACCACCGTCAACCCTCGATCTCCCCGCCGCTCTTCCACGCCGGCCGCGCTATCCCTTTCCGATACCGGTGACTGACTGCGGCGAGGCCGATCCGACCGGGCCGGCATTCCGGTTGTTTCGGAGTCAATCGAGCCGGACACTGTTCGTAACGGTCTGATCTCAGACAGTAGATGACGGATAGTTCAAGAGGGATCACCAGCACTCGGCGGTAAACGGGCTGGTGTGTAAGAGTGAAAACCGGCACGACACACACCAACCGTGTCAACTCACGCGAGGACCTCGCAGCCCGAGGAGGGCCAGTGACGACAACCGACCTGACCGGTCAGGCCAGCCTTGCGGACGTCGTAAACGCGACGGCACGCATCCGGGGCGCGGTCGAAAGTGTTATCGAGGGAAAGCCGGAGGCCATAAAGCTAGCGCTGACCGTGCTGCTCGCCGAGGGGCACCTGTTGATCGAGGATGTCCCCGGGGTCGGCAAGACCATGCTGTCCAAGGCACTGGCCCGGTCCATCGACTGCACTGTGCGACGCATCCAGTTCACGCCCGATCTGCTGCCCAGTGACATCACCGGGGTCAGCGTGTTCGACCAGCAGCGCCGCGACTTCGAGTTCAAGCCCGGTGCGGTGTTCGCAAACGTGGTGGTCGGTGACGAGATCAACCGTGCGTCGCCCAAGACCCAGTCCGCGCTTCTGGAATGTATGGAGGAGCGCCAGGTGACCGTCGACGGCACCACCTATGAGCTGGACCTGCCGTTCATCGTTATCGCGACGCAGAACCCGATCGAGATGGAGGGCACCTACCCGCTGCCCGAGGCGCAGCGGGACCGGTTCATGGCGCGGCTTTCCATGGGCTATCCGAGCGCCGACGCCGAGCTGGAGATGCTCGAGACGCACGGTTCGTACTCCCCGCTCGACGACCTGGAGCC
>DATAFN010000296.1:0-1922 GCA_036257435.1 Actinomycetes bacterium | reverse complement strand
ATCGTTCCGCCCTGGACCAGGTCGGTGTAACGGTGCTCGGCATGGCCGAACCGCAACAGCGTGGCCTTCGAGCCCTCCAGGTGGACCAGATGTGCCCACTTACCGACGGCCGCCGCGTCGGTGTACGCGAACGCCCGGACCAGGTCACGCAAGTAGTGGCGACCGTAGAAGTTGTCGTCATCCATCTTGGCCAGGTAGTCGCCGTCCGCGGCGTCCACCCCGAGGTTCAGGCAGCCGCCCAGCGTCCTGGTGGCCGGCGCGGTGAGGGCGACCAGGTTGGATACGCCGGCCGCGGCCGCCCGGGCAGCGAGCTCGGCGTCCGGCGTGCTGAACCCGTGCTGGACCAGGATCAGCTGGATGTGCGGGTGTGACTGCCGGCCGACGAAGCCGAGCACATGGTCGAGCTGCCGCGGCCGGTTGGTCGGCACCACCACGCTGATCGTCGGCTCGGCGACAGGGAGTGCCGGTAGGCCGGCGGCGGTGAGCACGGTCTGGACCCGGTGCCCTAGCAGGTGTTCGTCGTACACGTGCCGGTGGGCGCGCAGCACCAGCCGGTCCCGGTAGTCGTCCTGTCCGGTGATCGTGGCCAGCGCCTGGACCGCCTCCTCCGCGTCATGCACGATCTCGACGTCTTCGCCGAACAGTTCGGTGACCGCGGCCGATGGCGGCGAGATCACCGCGGTCTGGGCCGCGGCCAGTTCGAACAGCTGCCGCCGGCACCAGGTCTTGGACCCGCCGCTCGACGCGTCGACGATGAATGCCTTGTGCGCGTTATTAGCGGCCAGCTGCCGCTGGTACGGGAGCGCGGCTTGCACGTGGTGGCGGTACCTGGCCGGAACAGCAACCGGATCTCCGGCGCGATCGGGCTCCGGATAGATGTGCAGGCCGTGCGCCAGCGCCGGAGTCAGCAGCTGATCCAGCCGCGGAGTATCCGGCCCCGATCCGGCGCTCCGGAAGGAACCGGCGAACGCAACGTCGTACGCTCGCCCCGGACCGCGCCGAATCGGGTTATGTAGTCGTGGCTGGGCTCCGAACGGCAGCCAGCTCACCCGGTCATGGCCGAGTTCGCGCTGGTAATCGGTGATCCGGTCGGCGTCGACGACCAGGACGTGGTCGAACCGCCGGGCGGTCGGGATCAGCGCGGCCGGGGGCGGGCCCTCGGCGGTGCTCCACAGCACGGTCGGGATCCGCCGCTGGCGGCACCACGCCAGCAGCTCGGGCAGCGCCGCACCGGGCGCAGCCGCGGTGGTGTGCCCGTCCGGCTCGGCCGGCGCGCTGTCCCAGTCGCCGGTGGCGATCACGCCATCAGCCCCGGCCGCGGCGAACAGCAGCTTGGGCGGCTGCCCCCGGAGCCTCTCGCGCCAGTCTGCGGGCCGGAGCGCGACCTGGTGCCACTCGTACTGCCAGGCCAGCTCCGCCGCCGGGTCGAGCAGGACCGCGACCCGCAGCTCGGGCCGGGCCGGGATCGGGTCCGGCAGCGGGAAGTCTGGCAGCTCGTCGGCCCAGCCGGCGACTGGCCGGCGCTCGGCCGCCGTGGACCGATCGAGCAGGGCCCGGCCCAGATCGCGCGGCAGGCTGCGGCGCCGCAGCGGATCCTTGACCGCTGCTCGGATCAGGCGGGCGGCGACGCCGAACCGGCTGCGTCGGTGTTGCCCGAGTTGCGCCTCGGCTGCGGCCAGCCGGTTGCGCGCCTCGGCGAGCTCATGCACCAGGCGCTCGACCTCGTCCGTACCGCTGCCGGTCTCGTCCGGCCGGCTCTGCGACCCGTCCGTACCGCTGCCGGTCTCGCCCGGCCGGCTCTCGGTCTCATCCGGCCCGCTCCAGCGCAGCGGTTCGGTCATCCGTCCAGCCCGGCCGCGATCACCTCGGCGATACGCGGCCCGGCCTTACCGTCCCACAGCGGCGGGACCGGCCAGCTGTCC
>DATAFN010000074.1:0-6032 GCA_036257435.1 Actinomycetes bacterium | reverse complement strand
GGTCAGTGCCCCGGCCAGGTTGAAGAACCCGTCGAGCAGGTTGCCGCGGAACACGTCGCCGGTCATGTGCTTGGTCGGCGGCATCCACTTCAGCGGCGCGTCCGGGAACAGCTCCCGGGCCAGCAGCGCGTGCGCCAGCTCCAGCCGGAACGACTCGGGCAGGTCGGGGTTGATCTCGAACGCGTGCCCCAGGCCGAGCTGCCTGTCGGCCAGCCCCGCCTCGTGCGCGAAGAACTCGTTGAGCAGCTGCGAGACGGTCACCGTGTGCGCCTCGTCGACCGCGTCGGCGGTGGTCAGGTAGTTGTCCTCGCCGGTGTTGATGATGATCCCGGCGCGCGCGTGCACCTGCCGGGAGAACCGCTGGTCGACGAAGGTGCGGATCGGGTTGATGTCGCGGAACAGGATCCCGTACATCGAGTCGTTGAGCATCATGTCGAGCCGTTCGAGCCCGGCGAGGGTGGCCATCTCCGGCATGCATAGCCCGGACGCGTAGTTGGTCAGCCGGATGTAGCGGCCGAGTTCCCTCGACACGTCGTCGAGCGCGGCGCGCATGAGCCGGAAGTTCTCCTGGGTCGCGTAAGTGCCGGCGTAGCCCTCCCGGGTGGCGCCCTCCGGCACGTAGTCGAGCAGCGACTGCCCGGTGGAGCGGATCACCGCGATGATGTCGGCGCCCTCCCGGGCCGCTGCCTGGGCCTGCGGGATGTCCTCGTGGATGTCGCCGGTAGCCACGATCAAGTAGAGCCACGGTCGCTGCGGCGGGTCGCCGAGCTTGGCGATGAGCCGGTCACGCCGAGCGCGCTGGGCGTCGATGCGCTTGAGCCCTCGGGCCACCACGCGGCGGGCGGCACCGGCCGCGCGTCCCGCGTCCTTGCCCGCGGGCAGCCGGAAGTGGATGGAGCCGGCGGCGGCCTTCTGCGCGATCGCAGACAGGTCCTCGCCGTCACCTCGAGCCAGTGCATGCCAGACCGGCAGCGCCACGCCGTGCTCCAGACCGACGTCCTCGCGGACCGCGTCCACCAGCCGGTTGACCCACGGAATGCCCTCGACGTCGGCGCCGGTCAGCCCGGCGAGCCGTAGCGTGGCGCGCTCGACCGACACGGTCGAGTGGGTGCGCGCCATCCTCACGATCGGCGCGCCGGCCATGCGGGCCAGGCTGCGGGCCTGGCGTACCACGGCCGGATCGAGGCCGATCTTGCTCCGGTGTCGGGTCGCCATCAGCTGAACACTCCGTTGTCGTAAACCGTCCGGCCGTGGACCACCGTGGCCAGGCAGGTGGGCACCGGCTGTCCCGGGTCGAGATCGGGCAGCCCGCTCCCGCCGAGCGGTGGGTCGGCCTGCCACACCGCGTACGTCGCCGGTGCGCCTGCGGCGAGCACGCCAGTCCGGTCCTCGCCGGCGGCCCGCCAGCCACCGGTGGTATGGGCGGCGAACGCGGCCTCGACGCTGATCCGCTGCGCCGCCACATGATGGTGCGCCGCCGCCTGCACCGTGCCCCACGGATCGAGCGCGGTGACCGGCGAGTCCGAGCCGAACGCGAGCACCACCCCGGCGCCGGCCATCGCGGCGAACGGGTTGAGTCCGAGCGCGCGCGCTACCCTCAGGCGCTGGGCGTACATTCCATCGGTGCCGCCCCATAGCGCATCGAACGCCGGCTGCACGCTGGCGAAGATACCGAGCTCGGCCATCACTTCGACCATCCACGGCTGGATCATCTCGGCATGCTCGATCCGGTGCCTGACCCGGCGCATCGCGTCCGCGCCGACGATGCGGGCCGCTTCCTGGCAGCCGCGTACCACCACTTCCATGGCTGCGTCGCCGATCGCGTGGAAGCCGGCTTGCAGGCCGGCTTCGGTGCAGGCGGTGACGTGATCGCGCACCTGGGTCGCGGTCAGGTACCGGTGGCCCGAAGTGTCCGCGTCCACGTAGACGCTGCGCAGGCACGCGGTGTGCGAGCCGATCGCACCGTCGGCGAACAGATCGCCGGCCGCGCCCCGAGCGCCAAGCTCGCGGGCGCGCTCGATACCGCCGAGCTCGCCCCAGTACGCGATCACCTCCGGGCCCGGTTCCTGCCCGGACAGCTCCAGCAGGCCGCGCAGATCCACCTCGCTGGAGATGTCGGGACCGGCCAGTTCGTGGATCGCACCGATGCCGAGCTCGGCGGCCCGGCGCAGCGCGGCGCGCTGGGCCGCGGTCCGCTGCGCCGCAGGCAGCGCCTCCCGCACGACCCGGCGCGCCACGTGATGTGCATCGGTGCTGACGTGACCGCTGTCGGCAAACCCGGTGGCGGTCCGGATCTCCGGCGCGGCCGCGAGCAGCGCGCTGGAGACCACCGCCGAGTGGACGTCGATCCGGGACAGGTAGACCACGCCGCCGAAGCTGGCCCGGTCCAGCTCGTCCCGGGTCGGCGGGCGCCGCTCCGGCCAGCGGGTCTCGTCCCAGCCGTGCCCGATCACCGGCCGGCCCCGGTTGGCCGTGGCGTGCGCCCGGACCGCGGCGAGCGTCTCGGCCAGCGAGCCGGCCGTGGTGACGTCGAGCCCGGTCAGCGCGAGGCCGGTCGAGGTGGTGTGTACGTGCGCGTCCACGAAGGCCGGAGTGACCAGCGTGCCGGCCAGATCGACCGAGGTAGCCGTCGCACCGTCGCAGAACGCCAGCGCGGCCGCGTCGGCACCGACGAACGCGACCGTGCCGCCGGCCACGACCAGCGCGGTCGCATTGGCGATGCCCGGTGTGTAGATCCGGCCACCGCGTAGCAGGGTGAACTCAGTCATCGCCGGCTCGCTCTACCGTCCCTCGACCCTCGGCGGCGAGCCGCGCCTCGAACATCGCCCGCACCGCGGGCTCGGTCCGCACCAGGTCCAGCGCATAGCCGGCATGGCCCGGAAGGTAGCCGTTGCCGATCAGCATGGTCACGTCCGCCGCCAGCCCTTCCGCACCGAGTGCAGCAGCCGAGAACGAGGTCGCCATCGAGAAGAAGACGACAGTGCCGCCATCGGCGGTGGACAGGATGGCTCCGTGCTCGCAACCGGGCACATCCACGCACACCACGGTCACATCCGCCTGCTGCCCGCCGAGCGCGGTGGTCACCGCGCCGGACAGCGCGACCGGGTCCCGTGCGTCGGCCAGCACCACGTTGTCCGCCAGCCCCGACCGGCCAAGCACCTCGGCCTCGCGTTCAATCGGCACCACACCGATCACCGCCTTGGCGCCGGCTCGGCGCGCCGCCACCGCGGACAGTGATCCGCTCTTGCCGGCTGCGCCGATCACGGCGACGGTCGGCGCGTGCCCCCGCTCGGCGTAGCCGCCCACCACCCGCGCGGTCAGCGCCGGCGCGCCGCACACATCCATGACCGCCATCGTCAGCGGAGTGGGCAGGTCGTTCGGGATCAATGCCACGATCGAGCGGCCGAACAGGATCGCGTGTCCGGCGGCCGGCACCTGCTCGGACCGGCCATCCCAGTCGCGCAGGCCATCAGTGATCCGCAGCGGGGTCAGCGTCAGCGAGACGAGCGTGGTGACGTGGTCGCCCGGCCGCAGCCCGAGTGGCGAGGCGGGGCCGACCTCCTCGACCGTGCCGACCAGCATGCCGCCGGATCCGGTTACCGGGTTGTGCATCTTGCCGCGGGACTCGATGATCTCCTGCACCTCGGCCCGGACCGCGTCCCCGTCGCCGCCGTGCTTGGTGAACAGCTGGCGGAACGATGCGGCATCCAGGTTCAGCCACTCGATCTTGATCCGCACCTCGTCCGGTGCGATCGCCGGGCTCGGGTCCAACCGCTGGGCGGCTTGTGGTAGCACACCGGCCGGCGCCACGACGCGATGCAAGCCCACCGGAGAGCTGCTAGCCACCTGAAACGACCTTTCTTTTGGCTGATGGTCCCGATTCCCGACCCTGGCCGGAAATCTTGCGGCGATGGATTAGGCAAACCGAACTATCTTCATTATGGTGATGGGAACAGGAATCTGTAAAAACCGGTAATGCCCCGATCGCTGGGTACTGCCCCGATCCGGGGCTAGCTGTGCAGGAGGATACGTGACCGAGACAGCCGTCCAGGTCCGCTCGGACGAGTCGATCGCGGCCGCGCCGGCCGGCGCTATGTTGCCCCAGCCGTACACGTACCGGTGTCCCGAGATGGTCGAGCCGGACTGGACCCGCTTTCCCGGCTGGGCGGACGTCACCGCGGCCGAGTGGGAGTCGGTCCAGTGGCAGCGCGCGCACTGCGTGAAGAACATCAAGCAGCTTCGCGCACTGGTGGGCGATCTGCTGGACGAGCGGTTCTTCGCCGATCTGGAGCACGACCAGGCCAACCTCGCCACCATGTCCATGCTCATGCCGCCGCAGATGATCAACACGATCGCGCCGGACGTGACCCCGACCGGGCCGGGCTCGCTCACCGACGCCTGGTACGCCGACCCGGTGCGCCGGTACATGATCCCGGTGGCCTCCGACCGGCGAACCACCTGGACCTCGCATCCGAACGCCGCCCGTGACTCGCTGCACGAGCACGACATGTGGGTGGCCGAGGGCCTGACCCACCGCTACCCCACCAAAGTCCTCGCCGAGTTGCTGCCGACCTGCCCGCAGTACTGCGGGCACTGCACCCGAATGGATCTGGTCGGCAACTCGACCCCCACCATCGACAAGCTGAAATTCGCGCTCAAGCCGGTGGACCGGTTCGACGCCATGATCGACTACCTGCGCCGCTCCCCCGGCGTGCGCGACGTAGTGGTGTCCGGCGGCGACGTGGCCAACCTGCCCTGGCCGCGCCTGGAGGATTTCGTGTCCCGGGTGCTGGACGTGCCGAACATCCGCGACATCCGGCTAGCGACCAAGGCACTGATGGGCCTGCCGCAGCATTGGCTGTCCGACGACGTGGTGACCGGGATGGGTCGGCTGGCCGCCAAGGCGCACGAGCGGGGCGTAGCGATCGCGATCCACACCCATATCAACGCGGCCCAGCAGATCACTCCGCTGGTGGCCAAGGCGACTCGGGCGATGCTGGACACCGGGATCCGGGACGTACGCAACCAGGGCGTGCTGATGCGCGGCGTGAACGACTCGCTGGAATCGCTGCTCGACCTTTGCTTCGCCGCGCTCGACGGCGCCGGGATCATGCCCTACTACTTCTACATGTGCGACATGATCCCAAACGCCGAGCACTGGCGGCTGGCGCTGTGGGAGGCGCAGAAGCTGCAGCACGGGATCATGGGCTACCTGCCCGGCTTCGCCACCCCGCGGATCGTCTGCGACGTGCCGTTCGTGGGCAAGCGCTGGGTGCACCAGGTCGCCGAGTACGACCGGGAGCGCGGCATCTCGTACTGGACGAAGAACTACCGCACCGGCATCGAACTCAGTGACGCGAACGCGGTCAACCGGACCTACGAGTACTACGACCCGATCTACACGCTGCCTCAGTCCGGCCAGCAGTGGTGGCGCCAGCACGCCTGACAGCTCCGGACTAGCGCTGGGTGGTGCTGGTCACCCTGGCGCCGGTTCCGGTGATGATGACCGCCGGATCCACGTAGACCCAGCGGGTAACCTCGGGTCCGCTGTCAGTGAAGGCGCCCCGCACGGCGGCGGCGTAGAAGCCGTTGTGGATCGCCGGTCGTAGTCGCTCCCCGCCGACCTGCAGTTCCACGTCGGTCGCAGCGCCACGACCCATGACCAAGCCAAGCGCCCCGGCGCGATCCACGACCGTGGCGACGGTAGGAACCACCACTCCGGCCGTTGCCGCCGGCACAATCGTGACCTCCAGCTCCACCGGAGCGGCCGGATTGCCGGTGGCCACGCACACGACGACCTGATCGCCGTTGCCGCCGTAGATCCGGTAGCCCATCGCCACCGAGGCCGCAATCAACGATGCCGGGAAGGGCAACTCCCGCTTGCACGCGTTGCCGAACGAATCTGCGACGAGAACCATGTCCGCGCCGTGTTCCTCGGCGGCGTACCCGGCCCGGCGGAAGGCAAGCCCTTGGCCGATCGCGGTGATCCGGCCTACCACGGTAGTTCGCGCGGAGCCGTCCCACGAGGCGAC
>DATAFN010000231.1:0-2476 GCA_036257435.1 Actinomycetes bacterium | reverse complement strand
TCGGCCAACGCCTTCCTCAGCTCGCCCGCGGTCAGTGAGCCAGGGTCGTCCTCGTTCTTGCCGTCGGTGAACAAAACGACGTGGCTGGGCGTGCCGGACCGGTAGTCGGCCTGCGCTGCCTTATACGCGGCGAGGATCGTGTCGTACAAGCCGGCGCCGGTGTTCTCGGCGTCCAGACCCCGAGTGGCGCGGATCAGCTGGTCCCGGTGCTGCGCGTCCAGCCGGCCACGCGGCAGTACGGTCCGGTAGTCCCGCGGCGGGCTGAGGTTGGAGCCGAACGCCCAGATCGCCAGTTCCGAGTCGTCAGGTAGCAGCTCGACGAGCTCCCTGGTGGCACTGCGGACCACGTCGATGAGCGGCGCCGGCGAACCGGGCGCCCGCGCACCCATCGACCCGGACACGTCGATGACGACCAGCAGGTCCGAGCGCCGCTCGGCCCTGTACCAGGTCGCGAACACGTGCTCGACGTGATGCCCCCCGAGCACCCCGAGCACCTCCCCGCTCTGCTCGGGCAGCCCGGCCGGCCGCTCGCCCGGCACGCTGCCGTCGGCCCGGCGCAGCCCCGCGGTTGCCAGCGCGGCATCGGCCTCGCCGCCGGTCAGCGCCGCCAGCACCCGCGCCATCGGGGCGGCCAGCGCCGGATCGGCCAGCGCCGCCTCGGTCGGCAGCCAGGTGTAGCGCAACAGCGCGGTGTAGTCGGACCCGGCGAACACCGTGTCACGCTGGATCACGGCAGCGGCGCCGCTGGCTTCCGCCGAGTCGGCGACCAGCGGAGCCAACGCATACTCCGCCATCAGGCCGACCTCACCGGGCCGCGGGACGGCCTGACCCAGCACGGTGCGGCTACCCGGAAGCGCATCGAACAGCGACTCGGCCGAGGCGTCCATGCCCTCCGAAAGCCAGATCGCCTCCCCAAGCGCGCCGATCCCCACCAGGCCATCACCGGACCTGGCCGGATCGCGCACCCGCAGCCGAACCCCCGAGTCCGTACCCAGCAGATGCGCCAAGTTCCCCCAGCCGCCGCCGGCCGCGTCGAGATCGGGCGCCGCCGCCGGATCGGCCACCATATACATCGGGCTGACCGCCACCACCGTGCCCGCTCCACCCTCACCCGGCGGGCCGGGCTCGCCGCTCTCGGTGGGCTCAGCGAGCTCGGCCAGCTTCGCCTCACCGGCCAGCGCGACCCACGATAAGTCATCCGGTATCCACACGTCCGCGCCGAGCGCGGCCATCCGATCGATCGCGGCCCGCCCATCCGCGACCACCACATCCAAACGCACGCAGTCGCGGTCGGCCGCGAGCGCGGGCGCCAACGTGGTCAACACCGGCGCGAACGATCGCGCCGTGACCACCTGCAGCGTGCTCGCACACGCCGAGTTCGCCGCGCCCGGCGAGGCCGCATCACCGGCGCGCGTCTGCAGCATGACCAACGCCGCGGTCCCTACTACCCCCGCAATCGCAGCCACCGTCGCAGGAACCCGCAGTGCGGATCGACGTCGATGCCGTCTCATGCTGCCGTCCGTGTCCGGCCACGACACCGCCTCCCCCACGGTGATCGCGAGCATTGGTGCCGTGGCCTGTGTGCCCTGTTGGTGCGGCGACCAGCATTGCACCGGAAATCAGCCAAAGTCAGCTAGTTCGCCGGCCCGAGGTGGCGGGTTTTCGCACCGGTCGCCGCCCGGAGCTGTGCGGTTACCGTCGGTGGCTAACCGGGGCGCTCATCCGACTCGTCACTCGAATCCGGCGCCGGTGGCGGCGATTCCCCGACGGGTTCGGTCCCAGCGGATGGCGGTTGTGTGCGGCATGGGAGCTGGCGCATCGGCGGGGTTCAGGCCGGCTGGTAAGTGATTTCGACGCGGCGGTTTTGTGCGCGGTGTTGTTCGGTGTCATTGGGTGCGACGGGATCCTGCTCGCCGCGACCGTAGGCACTTATCCGAATCGAGGTGTCGCCGAGGTACAGGGTGAGTAGATCGGCGACGGCCCGCGCGCGGTGCCGGGACAGGATGAGTCCGTGTTGGGCGGTTCCGATGTTGTCGGTGTAGCCGACGACGGTGACGCTGCCGCCCGCGGCGGCGCGCAGCCCTTTGGCAAGGTCTTGGATGATGCGCCGGGCCTCGGGTCGCAACACCGCACTGTCCCGGCCGAATAGCACCGTGCCGGACAGCCGTAGCCGGGTTCCGCCGCCGGGCACCGGGGTAGCGCTGGGTCCTAGTGGCTGCTCCGACAGTGCTCGTGACGGGCTCGTCGTGGGCCGACTGGTGACCGTGGCAGTCAGTTGGGTCGATACCTTGGCGGCGTTGTTAGACGAGCGCGCGATGGCCAGATAGCCGGTGTACGAGGCGAGGCCGACGCTGACGATCGCGGCCGCCACGGCTAGCGCGGCTCGACGTCGCCGCATCCGTGCGGTCACTACCGGCGGGGGTGTGACGGTCGTCGGCCGGGGTTGGCCGCGACCGTACTTCGTCACCGTCTTGCG
>DATAFN010000190.1:0-7197 GCA_036257435.1 Actinomycetes bacterium | reverse complement strand
CAAACGCTGGAGGCGCAGGACTTCGTCGCGATCCATACGCCGAAGATCGTCGCCGCGGCCACCGAGAGCGGTGCCAACGTTTTCGCGCTGGACTACTACGGCCGCCCGGCCTACCTCGCGCAGAGCCCGCAGCTCTACAAGCAGATCATGGTCGGGGTCTTCGAGCGGGTGTACGAGATCGGCCCCGCGTTTCGGGCGGAGCCACACGACACCGCGCGGCACCTGGCGTCCTATACGTCGCTCGATGTCGAGCTCGGCTTCGTCACGGACCACCGGCCGGTCATGGCGGTCCTAGGCGACGTGCTGGCGGGCATGGTGGCGGCGATCGGTGCGCAGACCGGGGACGCGCTGGAGCTGCTGGGTGTGACGCTGCCCGCGGTGCCGGCAGCGATTCCGACCGTACATTTCGTCGACGCCGTCGAGCTGCTCGGCAACGGCCTTGGCGAGGACCTGGCGGGCGAGTCCGACTTCGCCCCGATGCACGAGCGCTGGCTGTGCGACTGGGCGGCTAGGGAGCACGGCTCGGAGTTCCTGCTGGTCGAGGGCTACCCGACCGCGGCGCGTGCGTTCTACACCCATCCGGATCCGGGTCGGCCCGGCTACTCCAACGCGTTCGACCTGCTGTTCCGCGGGCTAGAGCTGGTATCCGGCGGGCAGCGGCTGCATCGGTACGAGGACTACGTAGCGACGCTCACCGCCCGCGGTGAGGACCTGGCCGCGTTCGCGGGCTACCTCGATGCGTTCCGGCACGGTATGCCTCCGCACGGCGGGTTCGCGATCGGGCTGGAGCGCTGGGTGGCCAGGCTGGTCGGCGCGGCCAACATCCGGGAAACCACGCTGTTCCCCCGAGACCTGCACCGGCTCACCCCCTGATCGGGAGCCCGGGCGGTCAACTGATCGCGGAATGCTCGCCAACGGTTAGGTTGAGGGCATGCAGCGCTGGCGCGCGCCGGTGGCGACCGGGCCGGTGACCGCGGATGTCCCGATCCCCGGCTCGAAGTCGCTGACCAACCGCGTCCTGGTGCTGGCCGCACTGTCCGACCGGCCGGCACACGTCGGCAACCCGCTGCGCGCCCGGGATACCGAGCTGATGGCCGATGCGCTGCGCGCGCTCGGCACCGGCATCGCCGATGACGGCGCGGGCGACTGGGTCGTCACGCCGAGCCGGGTGATCCACGGTCCAGCCGAGATCGACTGTGGCCTGGCCGGCACGGTCATGCGGTTCGTCCCGCCGATCGCGACGCTGACGGCCACCGCGGACGAGCCCGTCACGTTCGACGGTGATCCGCGGGCCCGGCACCGGCCGATGGCCGCGCTGATCGAGGCGCTGCGCGCGATCGGCGCCGGGGTCGAAGACGGCGATCGCGGCACGCTACCGATCTCGGTCACCGGCGGTCCCGGCGTACGCGGCGGCGCGGTCCGGCTGGACGCATCCGCCTCCTCCCAGTTCGTCAGCGCGCTGCTGCTGACCGGCGCGCGCTGGCCGCACGGAATGGCGGTCCAGCACGCCGGCCCTGCGATCCCGTCGCTGCCGCATATCGCGATGACGATCGCGACGCTGCGCCGCGCCGGAGTCAGCGTCACCGAGCAGGGGGCAGATCACTGGGAGGTCGGCCCCGGCCCGATCCACCAGCCCGATGTCGCGATCGAGCCGGATCTGTCCGGCGCGGCGCCGTTCCTGGCCGCCGCGGTCGTCACCGGTGGCCGGGTCACGATCGAGGCGCTAACCGCCGCAACGGTCCAGCCGGTGGCTCGGCTTTGCGAGATCCTCGAAGGCGTGGGTGCGACCTGGTCCTTCCAGCAGCGCGGACTCACCGTGACCGGCACCGACCGGATCAGCGGCCTGGACGCCGACCTAGCCGAGATCGGCGAGCTGGTCCCGGTCATCGCCGCGCTGGCCAGCCTGGCCGACGAGCCGTCCCGGCTGCGCGGGATCGGACACCTGCGCGGGCACGAGACCGACCGGCTGGCCGCGCTGGCGACCGAGCTCAACGGCCTAGGCGGCCAGGTCGCGGAGACGGATGACGGCCTCATCATCGAGCCGCGACCGCTGCGTGCCGGAGTGTTCCACAGCCACGGCGATCACCGGTTGGCCCATGCGGCCGCGGTTCTCGGACTGGTCACCACGGGCATTGAGGTAGACGGGATCGGTGGCACCGCCAAGACGATGCCGGACTTCGTCGAACGGTGGCAGGCGATGCTCGGGAGCCGGCCCTGAGCCCGGTCGATCGGCGCCGCGGCAGCACCGATCGCCTGGACGAGGATGACGTACGGATCCGGCCGACCCGGCGCGGATCCCGGCCACGGACCCGGATCCGGCCCAAGCACACCGACGCGACCAGCGGCTTCGTGGTCGCGATCGGCCGCGGCCGGTACACCTGCCTGGTCGACGGCACGGAGATCATGGCGATGAGAGCACGTGAGCTCGGCCGGAAGGGGATCGCGGTCGGCGACCGGGTGGCGCTGGTCGGCGAGGTCGGCGGCGACCCGGACGCGCTTGCCCGGATCGTGCGGGTGGAGCCCCGCGCCTCGGTGTTGCGCCGGACCGCGGACGACACCGACCCGGTCGAGCGGGTGATCGTGGCCAACGCGGATCAGCTCGTCATCGTTAGCGCGCTGGCCGACCCGGAGCCGCGGCCCCGGCTCATCGACCGGTGTCTGGTCGCGGCGTACGACGCCGGCCTGCATCCGCTGCTGTGCCTGACCAAGGCCGATCTCGCCCCGGCCGAACCGCTGCTCGCGATCTACACGCCGCTCGGCGTGGATTACGTGGTCACCCGGCGCGGCGGCGACCTCGATCCGCTCCGAGACCGGCTCGCCGGTCGGATCAGCGTGCTGGTCGGGCACTCCGGCGTTGGCAAGTCCACGTTGGTGAACGTGCTCGCGCCGCAGGCCAAACGAAAGACCGGCCAGGTCAACCCGGTCACCGGGCGCGGCCGGCACGTCTCGGCGTCGGCCGTGGCGCTCGAACTGCCGGGCGGCGGCTGGGTCATCGATACCCCCGGCGTGCGCAGCTTCGGGCTCGCCCACGTCGACCCTGGACGGGTCATCCACGCGTTTCCGGACCTGGCGGCCGGCACCGAGGATTGCCCGCGGTCGTGCAGCCACGACGAGCCGGACTGCGCGCTGGACGCGTGGGTGGCCGCGGGGCACGCGGACCCGGCCCGGCTCGCCTCACTGCGCCGCCTCCTCGCGACCAGGAAGCCGCACGAGGGCGACTAGCCGCCGGTCTAGCCGGAGTTCGTGCTTCTGACGATGTCGCGCCAGACCGCGGACGATCCAAAGTGCCCGGTCCGGACCGTCCAGTAGGTCACGAACGCGGCCGCGATAACGGTGAGGATCGACAGCACGGTCAGCACCGGCGCTCCGGCCGCCTGCCGAACCGCGAGCCAGATCAGCACGCTGAGCACGAACAGCGCCAGCATCGGCCAGATCAGGAACAATCCCAGGTCTCGATGGTGCCGGGCGATGTCGGCGGCGCCGAGGCTGTCCAGCCGCTTGAACAACTCCTTCCCGCTCTCCCTGGTCACGTACGTGACGATCAGCATCGCGCCATCGAGCAGCGCGACCCAGCCGGCCCACCGTTCCCGCCATGGTGCGCGGACGCTGACCACCGCCGTGATCAGCGCAGCCGCCGGGATACCGATCACCGCGGCGTGCAGCACGAACGCATGGAGGGGCAAACCGAGGAACGTATCGAACACGTACGCACCCCCTCGCGGGTCGCATCCAGGCCCGCACCGGCGGTGCGGGTGCCTGCATGATCCCAGTACGCGATCAGCTGCGGAAGGGTTCCCGAGAGGTGGGCGATAACCGGACACCGCGCTTGGGTCCTTGCGCGCATCCGGCGACGGCGGCGCCGTTACACCGCAATCCCGATACCGTTGGGCGCCATGGCGGGGTATGACGACGATCTGCGGTTCGCGCACGTCCTGGCCGATGCCGCGGACGCGGCCGCGATCGACCGGTTCCGGGCTCGCGACCTCTCCATCACCGCGAAGCCTGACCTGAGCCCGGTCACCGACGCCGACAAGACCGTCGAGGAGCGGATCAGGACCACGCTGGCCAGGGCCAGACCGCGCGACTCGGTGCTGGGCGAGGAGTTCGGCGGCACCGGCAGCAGCCGGCGCTGCTGGGTCATCGATCCGATTGACGGCACCGAGAACTACCTGCGCGGGGTTCCGGCCTGGGCAACGCTGATCGCGTTGATGGACGGCAACGACGTGATGGTCGGCGTGGTCTCCGCGCCCGCGTTGAACCGGCGGTGGTGGGCGTCGATCGGCTCCGGCACGTACACCGGGCGGAGCCTGCACTCGGCCACCCGTTGCCAGGTGTCGGCGATCGGCCAGGTCGTCGACGCGTTCTTCTCCTACTCCGGCTTGGCCGAGTGGGACTCCGCCGGGCGTTCGGCGCAGTTCGAGTCGCTGACCCGGGCCTGCCGGCGCACCCGCGCCTTCGGCGACTTCTGGTCGTACATGCTGGTGGCCGAGGGCGCGGTCGACGTCGCGTCCGAGCCCGAGGTCAACCTGTGGGACCTGGCCGCGGTTTCGCTCATCGTCACCGAAGCCGGCGGGCGGTTCACCGATCTCCGCGGCAATCCGCGGCCGGACGGCGGCAGCGCGCTGGCCACGAACGGGCTGCTACATGCCGAGGCGCTCGAACTGCTCACCGGCTGACCTGATGGCTTGCCCTGGCCGCTGCTGGGGCGCACGATGTTGGTCATCCGGGAGTGCGCAGCCGTGCGTCAGAAGATCATCGAATCGGCCCATGGAGGTGCCCGCATGCTGGTCCGCGACGGTATGAGCTCGGTTGTTCTGTCGATCGGACCCGCGCACACGTTGCGGGAAGCCTCCCGGCTCATGGCCAAGCGCCGGGTCGGCTCCGCGGTCGTGGTCGATCCCGACACGTTCGGGATCGGAATCCTGACCGAGCGCGACATCCTGCTCGCAATCGGCGCCGGCGAGGATCCCGACGCCGAAACCGCTTCGGCGCACCTGACCGGCGATCTGGTTTTCGCGGCCCCGACCTGGAGCCTGGAAGAGGCGGCCGCGGCCATGGTCCGGGGTGGGTTCCGACACCTGGTGGTGGTCGAGGACGGCGACGTCGTGGGCGTGATCTCGGTGCGGGACATCGTCCGCTGCTGGGTCAGCGAGAACGCCGGGAGCCCAGTCGGGTAGGCACCGGAGGGGTCCGGTAGGCACCGGCGCGGTCGGGTTGGCACCGGCGCGCCGCGAACCGCGGCTGCCCCGAACCGACGAAGCTGACCGGGTAACTGCTACGCCGTGTGTTCGGGATGGCACGATGGCGGTACATGGTCGATCAGTTGCCCGCGGATCTGGAGGCGGCCGCCGCGCTGCTCTACGAGCAGCCGCCCGCCGACTTCGTCACGGTCCGCGGCAACCTCGCGTCGAATGCGGCCGCCCGTGGCGATCATCAGCTCGCGGATCAGATCAAGAAGTTCCGCAAGCCGACGGTGAGCGCGTGGACGCTGAACCTGCTCAATCGCTACGCCTCCGTCGAGATGGATCAGCTGCTCGAGCTCGGCCCGGCGATGGCCACCGCCACGCGGCGCGGGCAGGCCGACGACCTGCGCACGCTGTCGGCCAAGCGCACCCAACTGGTCGGTGTGCTGATGCAGCGGGCCAGGCGGCTGCTGGCCATGCATCGGATCAAGATGAGCGCATCGGTCGGGTACGAGGTAGAGAGCACGCTCACCGCCGCGGTTGCCGATCCCGAGGTAGCGGCCGCAGTCCGGACCGGCCGGCTCGAGCGCGCGGTGCAATACGCCGGGCTCGGTCCGGGACCGCCGCTGCGACTCGTCCCGGCGGCCGACGACGAAGAGCTCGCGGAAGAGGGGGCCGGCGCCGAAGCCGACGGTGCGGAGGCGGCAGAAGTCCGGCACGCCCGCGAGCTGGTCGCGGCCCGGCGCCGGCACGAGAAGGCCGCCGCCGACCTCCGGCGACGAGAGGTCGAACGCGATCAGCTGGTCGCCGAGCAAATCGCGTTGACCAAGCGGCTGGACGAACTGCGGCACCACGTCAAGGAGCTGGAGCGGCGGCTGACGAAGGCCAGCGACGAGGTCGCGGCGGCAGAGGTGCGCCTCAACGATGCAGCTGAGGCGGTCACGACCGCTGAGCGTGCCGTTGCCGGCGCCGAGCCGAAGAAGCCGGGCCGCCGGCGCACGTAGCCGCCGAAATACAGACTGCTAGCGCAGCACGGCGGGCTTCGCGTGCCAGGACTCCCACAGCGCGGCGTACGGGCCGTCGGCGTCGACCAGCTCGTCGTGTGTGCCGATCTCGCTGACCTGACCGTCTTCCATCACCACGACGCGATCGGCGTCGTGCGCGGTGTGCAACCGGTGCGCGATCGCGACCACGGTCCGGCCGTGCAACACCGCGGACAGCGATCGCTCCAGGTGCCGAGCGGCACGCGGGTCGAGTAGCGACGTGGCCTCGTCGAGTACCAGCGTGTGCGGGTCCGACAGCACCAGCCGAGCCAGCGCGATCTGCTGGGCCTGCGGCGGGGAGAGCTGATGACCATCGGTGCCGAGCACGGTGTCCAGCCCGTCGGGTAGTGCCTCCGCCCAGTCCAGCGCGTCCACTGCGGCCAGTGCCCGGCGCAGTTCCTGGTCGGACGCGTCGGTCTGGGCGAGCCGCAGGTTGTCGCGGACGGTACCGACGAAGATGTGGTGCTCCTGGGTGACCAGCGCGACGTGCCCGCGCAGCTCGTCCAGCTCGAGATCCACCAGCGGCACGCCCCCGACGTCGACCTGCCCGGTGCGCGGCGGGTGGATACCGGCCAGCAGCCGGCCCATCGTCGACTTGCCGGCGCCACTCGGGCCGACCACCGCGATCCGCTCCCCCGGCCGCAGCGCGAGGCTCACGCCGTGCAGCACGTCGCGGCCGCGGCTGTAGGAGAACCGCACGTCGGACGCCGAGATCCGCTCGTCGTCGGTGCTGGCTCCGGTTGCGACCCGGTCCGGCGGCACGCCGGCCACGCCGATGATCCGGGCCAGCGAGGTGGCCCCGACCGCGATCTCGTCCAGCCAGCTGATCAGCCGGTCGACCGGATCGATCAGCGCCTGGGCGTATAGCGTCACTGCGGTGACCTGGCCGAGCGTGGCCCAGCCCTGGACGTACATCCAGCCGCCGGCCAGGACGCAGGCTGCGACCGGTATCACGTACGCCATCTCGACCG
>DATAFN010000133.1:0-4805 GCA_036257435.1 Actinomycetes bacterium | reverse complement strand
GGTCACCTCGTCGTACAGCCCGACCGCATGAAACACGTTGACCAGATCGTGATAGCCGTCCGCGCGAAGGGGCCCGACGGCTAGTTGTAGGTTCACCTTGGCCGGAGCGCGCGCAGTAATCGGCGACGCGGCAACCGGCACGATCGAACACTCCTCGGCGATGGGACCCTGCTGGCCCCGGCCCTCCGATGCTATGCGGCCCGGACCTCCACCAGGACATGGTCAGCTTGCCGGAGGCTTCGGATCACACCCGGCCAGCGGCACGCTCCGTCGACGCAGATCGCCTGCTCGACAAATTCGGCGCCTGCAGCACAACGCGCGCTCACGCGACTTGTCGGTCGGGGTGATCGTCGATGTGGTCGTTGGCGCGGTCGTCGATCAGGTGCTCGGCGACATGTCGATCGGTGCCGATGGCAACCCGGCCGTCGGTGCGCAATGTGATCCATTCACCGGCCAGGTGGAGCCGGGTGTGGTGGAATGCGCACAACAACACCAGGTTGTGTAGTGCGGTGACTCCGCCGAGCGCCCAATGCTTGCGATGGTGGGCGTCGCACCACTGACCGGGGACTGTGCACCCGGGATATTGGCAGGTCCGATCGCGGACTATCAACGCTCTGCGCATCCCGGCGCCGACCACCCTGGTGGCCCGGCCCACATCCAACGGTTGGCTGTCCGGACCGAGCACGATCCGGGTCACCGCGGCGTCGCACGCAATCCGCCGGGCGAGTTCACCGCTGATCGATCCAGCCCAGCCCAGCTCGGCCGAATCGGAACCCGGTGCGCCCTGCAACGTGGCCAGGTCGACGGTCACCAGCACCTGGGGCCGTTCCCCTCCGGTTGTGGGTAGCTGACCGTGGCCGAGCATGCGCCGAGCCAGCTCACCGAGCGCATCGGCGCGCCGCTGGCCAGGCGACCGAGTGTCGTCCGGCCCGGCCGGAGCGGACAGGGACTGCACCGCCGCCAGCACCGCTTCGCCGGCAAGCGGGTCGAGCAAGCCGTCGATCGCGACCATCCCGTCCAGGGTCCGCGAGATCGCGAGATTCCGGGCTTGAACTGCGTCCCAGTCGGCCTCGACTGCGGCATCCGGCGCCATCTGATGCCGGAGTCCGGCGCACGCATCGGCCAGCCGAAGCGGATCGGCCTGGCCCGCCACGGTAAGCAGGTTGCGTTCCAACTCGGCCACCGTCGCCCGGTCGGCAAGCCTTGGCGCGAGCTCGGACACCGTCCGGGTCAGCACCTCGGCGTGCCGAATCGAGATCGCGCCCGACGCCAACGCAGCCGCGGTCGCCGGCCGTTCGGCCAACCGGCGTGCGAGCGCAACCCGACGCCCGGCCACTCCCGGCGACAACCGCACCCGCTCCCCTAACCAGGCTGCAGTTGACCGTGCACCTAACGCCTGCGCCTCACTCTGCCGGTCGACGACTTCCAAGCACGCCAGTTGGTGCGCGGCCAGCATCGCAGACAATCGCTCCAACTCGGCGATCCGCGCTTGCCGAACGGCTGGCGAGAGGCCGTCGGCTCCGCCACGAACGAGCTCGCCGACCGCGGCGGCGACCGCCCCCAATCGCGGATCCGGCTCCGGACCCGCCTCCCGGCACCGGCCGGGATCTGAACCCCAATCCATCGCGCTCCCCCGTGATGAGCACCTATTCGAACGTCTGTTCGATACACCTACGCTAGCAGCGCCCACCGACAGTTTCTGCGGGCGCTTTGGTACGGCGTTGGTCGACTCCGGCACCGTGCCGACGTCGGCCAGGAGCACCGCAACCTCGGCCGCTGCGGACCAGCGCCAGGCAGCGGGCCGTCGGGTGGTCGGCGAAGATCTGCCCGATGTTGTCGGTGATCGCGGCGGCGTCGGCGACCTGGCTGCCGTCCTAACCGACCTGCTCGCTGTCCTCGGTGACCAGATCGCCGAACGCCTTGGCCTCCCGTGCGTTCCAGGCCGCCAGCAGCCGGCCGTGCAGCAGTGCTCGGATCTCTGCTTCGTTTGGGTTCATTGGACGGATCCGAGATTCGGGACCGACGCCGCAATTCGGGCGAACTGCTCCACGGTCAAGGACTCGCCCCGCGCTCGCGGGTCGATTCCGGCGGTTCGCAACGCCTGCTCGGCGGCAGCCGGCGAGCCGGTCAGCCCGGCCAGGGTGGAGCGCAGCGTCTTGCGGCGCTGCCCGAATGCCGCATCGACCACCGCGAAGACCTGGTCGCGGGTGGCCGTGCTCTCCGGAGGGTGATGCCGGGCCAGAGCGACGAGCGCGGAGTCCACGTTCGGCACCGGCCAGAACACCGAGCGGCCGATCGAACCGGCCCGGCGCACGTCGCAGTACCAACGCGCCTTCACCGACGGAACTCCGTACGTCCTGGAGCCGGGCGCAGCAACCAGCCGGGCGGCTACCTCGGCCTGCACCATGACCAGTAGCCGGCGCACCGACTCGAACGTCGCGAGCAGGTGCAGCAGCACGGGCACTGCGACGTTGTACGGCAGGTTTGCAACCACCGCGGTAGGCGCGGGACCGGGCGGTAGCTCCGTTACGACCAGCGCGTCCGCGGTCACTACCTCGAGTCGGCCGGCCAGGTCCGGCGCGCGCTCCTGAACCGTCCCGGGCAGCGCCCCGGCCAGTACCGGATCGACTTCGACCGCGACGACACGCGCGACCTCGGGTAACAGCGCGAGGGTAAGCGAGCCGAGGCCGGGCCCGACCTCGACCACCACGTCGTCCGGCCCGACGGCGGCGACCCGGACGATCCGGCGCACCGTGTTCGGGTCGATGACGAAGTTCTGCCCCAGCTGTTTGGTTGGCCGAATCCCGAGCGTGGCCGCCAAGTGGCGTACCTCTGCCGGGCCTAGCAGGGCCACCGGGTCGGCACGGTCGCTCACATCGGCAAGCCTAGGGCCGGAGCAGAGCGCGGCCGGCTAGAACACGGCCGAGGTATAGCTCGATCGGGGCCTGAGCACCCGCAGGCACAGCACCGCACCGCCGAGCAGGCAGCGCACCGGTCTGGAGGCGAGCACTAGCTGAACAGGTGGCTCCCGCAGGTCCACTGGCCGGCTCCGGCCCGCACGTACAGCACCTGCGCTCGATAGGTCTGCTCGGCCGGGTGGGCGTCGATCGGGTTCCCGGTACCGCCAACCAAAGCCCAAGTGGACAGGCTGAACTGGTAGAGCCCGTAATGGCCATTCGGGTTCACCGCGCGCGGGTTGCCGCCGGACTCGCACTGGGCCAGCGCCTCCCAGTTGAGGTTCTCCGCACCGGTTCGCGGCCACGACCCGGTGCCGACCCGCAACACTCGGGCGATCGGGCGCAGGAGGATCTTGCGAACCAGCTCCCGCTTGATCACCCACTGGCCGTTCTGCCTGACCAGCTCGTAGGTCACGTCGGCCGCGCCGTCCCGGCCGGTCCTGCTGACCTTGACCAGGCCGAGCGACAGTGAGGAATCGTTCACGCGCTTCAGGTCGCGGTGGATCGTCTCCCGCCGGGTCTCCATCTTGCCGCTGATCCGGAGCACCCGGATCTTCACGCCGGCCGTTGGGAAGCTGTCGACCGCGGGCGCGATGAAGTCCCTCGCCGAGACCTTGACGCCGGCCTCCACGAGCGCCTCGCCTACGGTGCCGGCGGTGGTAACGAACGTCTTCGGCTTGTGCTTCTCCACGGACACCGTGACCTTGCGTGGCAGCCGTACCTGGAACTCCAGCCCGTTCCGGCCGATCGGCGCCGACCGGGAGACCGAGACGAACGCGCCGTCGTCCCGTACCTTCAACTGCTCCAGCGCCTCGGCGACATTGGTGGCGGTCACCCATACCTGCCGGCGCTCGCCGTCCACAGTAATCGTGACCTGCCGGCCGTACCGGATCGAGATATGCGTGCCGTCATTGACCTCGCTGGCCGGTCCGGGACCGACGATGTCGTGCGGGCCGACGCTGATGTCGTGCGCGTCGAGCACGCCGTCCACCGTGGTCGCAAAGCTGTGCACCAGGCGCGCTTCACCGTCCACCGACAGCACCACGGTCTTGTCCAGATTGACGAAGGCCGTGGTGCCGCCGACCAGCCCGATCATCACCATGATCTGAAGCGCTAATCGAAGGGGGGACCTGCGCACGTCTCTCCAGACCTCGCACCACCCCGGGCACGAGGACCTGGTCCGGGCCCGCGGTTGCCGGAGGTTGCGGCCGCTGCCGGCCGGCGATACCTCGCCCGCGTCACCCGGGGTCGCCCGACCCCGGCCAACAGTCCACGCACGCTAGCGAAATCGGCCAGGTGCCGCAATCAAGACAGCGGGTCAAGCCCGAACACAAGATTGCCGTTGCTGGCCAGGGCACCGCACAGCTTATTTTCGCCAATCTCCTTGACCTCGGCCATCGCCCGGACCGTCCACGGCACGAGGTAGGGGGCGTTGCGCCGGCCCCGGTACGGCACCGGAGTAAGGAACGGCGCATCGGTCTCGACCAGGATCAACTCGAGCGGAGCCACGGCCAGCGCCTCGCGCAGCGGCAGGGCGCTGGGAAACGTGACGTTTCCGGCGAAGGACATGTAGTACCCCCGCCGGCCACACACCGCCGCAAGATCGGCATCCCCAGAGAAGCAGTGGAACACCACCCGGTCCGGCGGCCCGGCCTCGGCGAGCACCCGCAGTACGTCGCCATGCGCGTCCCGATCGTGGATCACCAGTGCCTTGCCGTGCCGCTTGGCGATCTCGATGTGCGCCCGGAACGACCGCTCCTGCGCCGGCCGGCCGGCCTCCCCGGTGCGGAGGTAGTCAAGCCCGGTCTCCCCTACCGCGCGCACCTGCGGCAACCCGGCCAGCGCATC
>DATAFN010000117.1:0-1747 GCA_036257435.1 Actinomycetes bacterium | reverse complement strand
CCAGCAGGGCGAGACCCAGCGCGGCCAGCGCGAACGCCGTCAGCAGCAGCGCCACGTATGGAGTGGTCGAGGGGCCGCCGGTCGGGCCGTTGCCGACCTGGACCATCTGATCGGTCACCTGAACCGAGAGGCCGTCAACCGCTCGCCGGTAGTCCTGCTCGGCGCGCAGCCACAACCAGGAGCCGAGCCCGGCCAGCCCGCTCCCGGCCACGAACAGGATCAGGCCGATCCTCGGCCACCGCGCAGCCAGCGAGGTGGACTTGAACCGCCGGTTCAGCGCGTCAAGGACCGGGAGCCGGCCGGCGGTGAACGCAGGAACCATGGCGGCCGCAAGTCCGGCAAGCACGCCAAGCCCGACCAGCGGGAGCAGCTCTAGCGGCCGCACATCCAGCGGTCCCATGAGTGCCCCGCTCACTCGCTCCAGCCATGGCCGGGAAAGGAAGACCACCAAGATCACGAGCGGCAGCGCGACGAGCGAGCCGACCAGGCCGGTGACCACGCCCTGGGCCAGCACGATCCGGCGGACATGGCGGGGCTCGCCGCCGGCCGCCGCAACCAATCCGAGGTCGCGCACCTGCCGGCGGGCGCCGACCGCGAACGCGGTGCCGGCCAGCAGGCACACTTCGATCAAGCCGAAGCCGATGACCAGCGCAGCGATAGCGAGGCCCATCGGGTCGACGCCGGTTTCGTAGTCCACCGGCGGCGAGGGTGGATCGAGCGCTTCGACCCTGGGCGCCAGCAGCACACCGTGAGCGAGCAGATCGTGCTGCAACCGGAACGGATCGACCGAGTCGGGCAGATCGACCAGGAAGCTGCGGTAGCTGCCGTACACCTGCTTCGTGCCAGGGCCGACGACCGGGCCCGCACCGGCTTCGGCGTCCGGCGTGCCTGCATCCGGTGAGCGGAACCACCCGGGCATGCCCCACGCACTCTCGCAGCCGAGGCAGGACGGCTCGACGATGATGCCGACAACGGTGACCTGGCCGGTCTGCCGGGAGGTGACCACGTCACCAGGCGCGACGCGCAGTGCACTTGCCGCCTCGGTGGTCAGGGCGACTTCACCGAGCGCGCGGGGGAAACGCCCCTCCCGCAGCCGCAGCAGGCCGTCGGCCAGCGGCGACGAGGTGTCCAGCTGCTGTAGCAAGGTCCGCAGGCCGCGCTCGCCGTGGCTGAGCCGACTCGCGTTGGCATCGCCGCCGAGATTTGTCTCGATCCAGGTGCTGCCCGGCGGCAGCAACGCAGCCAGATCCACCTCGTCCGTGCGCTCCTGATCACAGCTCGAGTTGGCGAACGGGCGGTGGTCATGGTAGCCGATCCAAGAGATCGGAGCGCAGGCGTCGATCTGCACGTAGGCATCCGCGGCAGACCCCATGTATCGGCGCACCGACTCCGCGGCGGGCAGGTCCCCGGTCCGCATCGTAACGTCAATGAAGGCGCCCACCAGGACCGGCAGCGCGACAAGCGCCGCGATCAGCACCGTCCGCCCCCGATGCCGGCGCGCCTCCCGCCAGGCGATCCGTAATGCCGGGCGCCATCCGCTCATCGCGCACCTTCGAGCAGCGACTCGGCTTCAGCCTGACCGCCGGTGTCGTCGACGATGGGGCCATCCCGCAGAAACACCACCCGGTCGGCCCAGGCAGCGTGTCGCGCCTCGTGAGTGACCAGCACGCCGGCCGCGCCGGCGTCGCACCGGGCGCGAAGCAATCTGAGCACCGCCTCACCGGTCTCCGAGTCCAGCGCGCCGGTC
>DATAFN010000089.1:0-8884 GCA_036257435.1 Actinomycetes bacterium | reverse complement strand
CAAGCTACTGGACAGCGTGGGAAACTCGCTGCGGCGCGGGAAGTACCCGCCGGCGAGCGACAGCAAGAAGATCGCTGCGGTGTTGCGCGCGGTCGCCGACGACCTCGAGCCTTAGCGGCGCCGTCCGCCGAGCCTGCCGTCACGTGGTGGCAGCGGCTCGCCTTTCCGTGATCACGGTGCGCACGACCAGGACGAACGCGAACACGAGCACGGTTGCCCCGACGGCTAGGCCGACTTCGCCGCCCCGGCCCGGCAGCGCGATTCCGAGAATGCCGCCGATCACCCAGGCGAGCTGGAGCAGCGTCTCGGCCCGCGCGAAGATCGAGGTCCGGACCGCTTCGGCGACGTCGCGTTGGATGATCGCGTCCAGGCAGAGCTTGGCCAGCTGCTGGGAGAAACCGGTCGTGAACGACAGCGCGACCACGCTGACCGCGCCGTACCAGAAGATGCTCACGACGGTCACCGCGGCCTGAACCGCGAGCAGCGTCAGGATGATCGGCTCGGGTGCTCTGGCCCGGACCAGCGAACCCATCACCGCTCCGGCGAAGCTGCCGATCGCGGCCGCGCCGGCCACCAGCGCGAACATCGTGGCGGTCGGCAGCCCTCCGATCGGCTGCGCGCGCAGCAGGAACGCCAGGTAGAGCAAGAGGAAGCCGGAGAAGCCGCGCAGCGCCGCGTTGGCCCGCAGTCCCATCAGCACGCTTCCGTTCACCGCCCGGGACCGGCTTGTCACCCGGCCACGTCGCCATGGCTTGGCCTCGCCTTCGGCCGAGTCGACTCGGGCCGGCAACCGCAACGCCAGCACCATTCCGATCACGAACACGCAGAATGCGGCGCGCAGCGACCATTCCGGACCGATCGCAATGAGCCCGGCACCAAGCACGGCCGCCACCAGGGCACTTATTGTGCCGGCCAGCGATACCCGGGCGTTCGCCCGGACCAAGGTCACGTTCGGTGGCAATAGCCTGGGCACCACGGTGGACTTGGTGACCGCTTCCGATTTGGAAGCGACCAGCGTCAGGAACGCAGCGGGGTAGAGCGCCAGCCCGCCATCGCTGATCGCGTCCGCCATCACCCAGCACAAGAACGCCCGCGCCAGCATGGTCGCGGCCAGCGCGTACCGGCGACCGTGCCTGACCCGGTCCAGCAGCGGGCCGAGCAGCGGAGCCACCAGCGCGAACGGCGCCATCGTCATGATCAGGTACAGCGCGACCTTGGACCGGGCTTCGCCGACCGGCACGTTGAAGAACAGCGTGCCGGCCAACCCGAGCGCGACCAGCGCATCACCGGCCGCATGCAGGGTCTGTAGCTCGATCACCTTGGCCAGGCCGGACTCGCCGGCGCCGTGTGCGTGGGTGGCCCGGCGGATCCGTCCGGTCAACCCGCGGTATCCAGAAGAGAGCGCGCGACCGGTGGAGCGGGCCAGCTCCGAGGACGCCTGGCCGGCGGATCGAACCCGGGTCCGGGTCCGCGCCAGCCCGCTCGGCGCCTGCTCGCTATCCACGTCACCATCCTGCCCGAGGATCGTGCCTTGGCCAGGGCGTGCCGGGACAAGTCGCCGGTGCCGAGCGCCGAGTTTGCCATGGGTGCGAGAATCGCCACGTGGACACCGGTACGACCAAGATCCGACCGACTCGTACGAGCCACGCGCCGGTGCTCGATGCGCAATGTGCCGCCGCGGTCGACCTGGCGCGGTCGGTGGCGGTTGAGCTTGCCGAGCCCGGGCATGTGGGCGAGCACTTGGCCGCGGTGGCCGAGGACGACCGAGTCGTCACGCACTTCTTCGCCTGCCTGGCCCGTGGGTACCAAGGCTGGCGGTGGGCGGTCACCGTAGCCAGGGCGTCGCGCGCTCGGTTAGTGACTGTGGACGAGGTCGCGCTGCTACCCGGCGACGAGGCGATCCTGGCCCCGGAGTGGGTGCCGTGGAGCGACCGGCTACGGCCGGGGGACCTCGGCGCTGGCGACCTGCTCGCCACCCCGGCGAACGATCTGCGACTCGAGCCGGGATACACCGGTGCAGACGAGGATCTGTCCGCCGGTGGCGAACGGGTCACCATCGTGCCGTACGAAATGGGACTGGACCGGGCGCGGGTGCTGTCCAGGTACGGCATCCAGGAGGCGGCGGACCGCTGGTACAGCGGCGAGGCCGGGCCGCACGATCCGGTGGCCAAGGCCGCGCCCGCACACTGCCGTTCGTGCGGGTTCCTGGTGCCGATCGGCGGCACGCTCGGCCGCATGTTCGGGGTCTGCGCAAACGCATACTCGCCGAGTGACGGCCAGGTCGTCGCGTTCGACCATGGGTGTGGCGCGCATTCGGAGGCGGTCGCCGTCGCGGTGCAACCGCAGCCGGACTCGCCGATTGTGGACGAGTTCGGCTACGACCTCCTGCCGGTGTCCCCGAGCGGGGGTGGCGGTGCCGAGCTGCCGACCACACGGCCGGAACCCGAGGACGAGCGACCCGACTGAGCCCGAGCGCGGGCGCCGGCGGCGGGACGTCGGCGACCAGACGTTGGCGATCGGGCGCGCGCAGTTGAGCGCTAGCGATTGGATGAGCGCCGGTGTGCGCGGTTAGCGCGCGCCATCGAGGCGCGGCGACGGCGGCAGTACACGATCCCGAACAGGCCGCCTACGACCCCGGCTAGGCAGATCCACAGCCAGTCACCGCGCCCGTTCGCCTCCAGGTCGGAGCGAAACGGCAGCATGATCAGAAACGCGGCGGCCCACACCACGGTGCCGATGGTGGTCGCGGCGACTCCGTCGACGTCGACGGCCTGCAACTCCTGCAGCTCCGCGTCGGGCTTGGCGTGAGAGCGCGGCTTGACCGGAGCCGAGCGGTCCGGCCTCGGCCGCGGCCGACCGTGGCCGGCGGACCGGGAGCTCGCAGGGGGCTCCTGGCGGGCCGCGCCGGAGGCTTGATCATCTGCGCCGGAATCCGGCGGCCGGTACGGCTCGATCCGGTTGTACCGCTGTGTCCTGCCCACAAGCCTCAGCGTACGGGACCAGTCGATATCCGCTCGATATCCGCGCCCGTGCTCGACCTCAGCTGAAAGTGGCAATCCTGCCTTACGCTCCTGACAGTTAGTTAGGTAAGCTAATGAGTATGTCTGCTACCACCCGTGCGCTTAGCCGCGCCGATCTCGCCCTGGCCAGCGAGCTCCGGCTGGCCGTCATGCGACTGGGCCGCCGGTTGCGCAACCAGCGCACCGATCGGTCGCTGTCCCTGTCCCAGCTGGCCGTGCTCGGCACGTTGGAGCGGCACGGGCCGCTGACGCCGCGCGAGCTCGCCCAGCACGAGAAGGTCAGCCCACCGTCCATGACCAGGTTGCTCGCCGCGCTGCAGGAGCGTGGGTTCATCGTCCGCACCGATCACCCCACTGATGGCCGCCAGCACCTGGTGGCTCCGACCGAGCAGGCCGTGCGGATGATCCGCGAGGACCGCCGGCGCCGTGACGCCTTCCTCGCTCAGCGGTTGGCCGAGCTCAGCTCGGACCAGCGCACCGTCCTTCGCCACGCCGCAACGATTCTGGAGCGCCTCGCCAGCGCATGAGTCCAACCTTCCACTCCCTCGCGATCCGCAACTACCGCCTCTACTTCGCCGGCGGTGTGGTCTCGAACATCGGGACCTGGATGCAGCGGGTGGCCCAGGACTGGCTCATCCTCCAGCTGACCGGTAGCGCCGCCGCGCTTGGCATCACCACCGGGTTGCAGTTCCTGCCGTTCCTGCTGTTCTCGATGTGGGGTGGCGTGATCGCCGACCGGTACTCCAAGCGCCGCGTGCTGGTAACCACCCAGGCATTGATGGGTGCGCTGGCCCTGATGCTGGGTGTGCTCGACCTGACCGGGCTGGTCGCCGCCTGGCATGTGTACGTGTTCGCGTTCGCGATGGGCTGCGTGGTGGCGTTCGACAACCCCGCCCGGCAGGCGTTCACCGCCGAGCTGGTCGGCTCGGACGCGCTACCGAACGCGGTCGGTTTGAACAGCTCCTCGTTCAACCTGGCCAGGCTGGTGGGCCCGGCACTGGCCGGTGTGTTGATCGCGGCCGCCGGCACCGGTCCGGTGTTCGTGCTCAACGCACTGTCCTTCGGCGCAGTGATCGCGGTGCTCGCCGTCATGCGGGGCGGTGAGTTGATGCCCGCGCCGCGCAGCCCGCGCGAGCGCGGCCAGCTGCGCGCCGCGCTCCGTTACGTGCGGGCGACCCCTGAGCTCTTGCTGATCATGCTGATTGCATTCTTCGTCGGCACGTTCGGCTTCAACTTCCAGCTGACGCTGGCCATCTTCGCCAGGAACGAGTTCGGCCGCGGCCCAGAGTCGTTCGGCCTGTTGTCCAGCGCGCTCGCAATCGGCACCCTGGGCGGCGCCCTGCTCGCCGCACGGCGTGGCCGGCCGACCGTGCAGCTGGTGGTGGGCGCGGCGCTCCTGTTCGGCTCGCTGGAGATGCTGGCCGCGCTGGCACCGACCTACTGGGCGTTCCTGCTGATGCTCATCCCCACCGGGCTGGCCTCTCTCACCCTGCTCACCGCGATGAACTCGACCATGCAGCTGGGCAGCGTGCCGGAGATGCGCGGCAGGGTAATGGCGCTCTACATGACGGTGTTCATGGGCGGCACCCCGATCGGCTCGCCGATGGTCGGCTGGGTGGCGCAGGAGATCGGTCCACGCTGGAGTTTGATCGGTGGCGGCCTCGTCTCGGTGCTGGCCACGGTGATCGCCACACTCTGGATAGCTCGCCGCACCGGGATAGATGTGCGGGAGCGGGTCGCGATGCTGCGCCGACGAGCGGTTCTGCAACCATTCCGCTATGGAGCTCTCGCGCTATCTCGACTGCCTGCACGCGGACGGTGACCTGCTGGCCCGGACGGCCGGCCGGAGCCTGGCCGCAACCGTGCCGTGCTGTCCGGGCTGGACGGTTCGCGACGTGGTGCTGCACGTTGCCGCGGTTTACCAGCACAAGGTGGCGACGATCCGGCGGAAAGACCGCCGCCCGGAGACTGGCGAGTGGCCGACCGAGCCACCGTCCGGCGTGGCACCGATTCCCTGGTTCGAGGAGTCGTTGTCGCTGTTGCTCACTGAGTTCGCCGAGAATCCACCGGACACCAAGTGCTGGACCTGGTACGAGCCCGAGCAGGACGTCGCGTTCTGGTGTCGCCGGATGGCACACGAGACCGCGGTACACCGCGTGGACGTCGAGCAGGCCTTCGGCGAGTCGGCGCCGGTGCCAACGGATCTCGCCATCGACGGCATCGACGAGCTGCTGGAGCGGATGCTGGCCTACGACTGGTTCAACGAGGCGGTCGACGGGCACGGCGAGTCAGTGCTCATCGATGCGGGCGACCACCAGTGGCTGATGCGGCTGGCCGAGCGCGAGATCGGTTTCGAACGGGCGCCGGTCGCGGGAAGTGAAGCCGGCGCAGGTGTCACGGTGCGCGGTGAGCCGGAGAAGCTCTACCTCTGGTTGTGGGGCCGGCTGCCCATCTCGCACCTGACGGTGGCCGGCGACGGAAAGCTGGCGCGCAAGCTGCGCGAACACTACGTGACCGCGGCCACCCAGTAGCCGGACCGTCACTGCCCGGCCCTCCCAGTCCGGCCCTCCCGGTGATGTCGGCCGGGCCGTAGGGTCGGCTCCGATGAGACTGTTCGTCGCGCTCACCCCACCGGCTGCGGTGCTCGACGAGATCGGTGCCGCCGTCGCCCGGGTTCGCGATCTGGCACCGCGGCTGCGTTGGACCTCGACCCCGCAATGGCACGTCACGCTCGCATTCCTCGGCGAGGTCGAGCCGGACACGCTGCCCGAGCTGACCGGCCGGCTTGCCCGGGCCGCTCGACGCCATGAACCGATGCCGCTGGCGTTCACCGGTGCCGGCCGGTTCGACGGGCGGGTGCTCTGGCTCGGCGTGGAGGGCGGCGGGCGGGAGCCAGTGGCCGCACTGGCCAGATCGGTGACGGCTGCCGCCCGCCGGAGCGGGATCGCAGTCGAGGATCGCCGGTACCGGCCGCATCTCACCCTTGCGCGTAGCTCCGCACCGACCGACCTGCGCCCGTTGGTCGATGCGCTGCGCGGCTTCGCCGGCACCGCGTGGGAGCCGAGCGACATGGAACTGATCCGCAGCCGGCTCGGTCAGGGCCCGCCGACGTACGACACCGCGGGCCGCTGGCCGCTCGGTCGCGGTTTGTCCGCAGTAGGGCGCTGACCAGCGAAAAATCGGTGGCAGTCAGGCACTGACAGGCACGGTTCCGATCTGGCATCCTGTGCGCCGCTCGGCCATTCCCCAGCAGATGCTACAAGGAGCGACATGTCCGGAACCGAAGCGAGAACTGTCACCGAACCGGAGTCACCGCCCCCGCCGCGTAGCGGCCTGGACCGATTCTTCGAGATCACCGCACGTGGCTCCACCGTCACCCAAGAGATGCGCGGCGGGTTGGCCACGTTCTTCACGATGGCCTATATCGTCGTGGTCAACCCGCTGATCATCGGCACCGTCCTCGACGCGAATGGGAACCTGATCGGCGACGCGCCCGATCCGAGCGTCTCGATCGCCCTGGTGGCCGCGGCCACCGCGCTGGTCGCCGGGGTGCTCACGATCCTGATGGGCGTGGTCGGCCGCTACCCGCTCGCGCTGGCCACCGGTCTTGGTCTGAACGCGTTCGTGGCGTTCGGCATCGCCTCGCAGATGAGCTGGCAGGACGCGATGGGCCTGGTGGTGATGGAGGGGCTGGTCATCACGCTGCTGGTGCTCACCGGGTTCCGGATCACCGTGTTTCGCGCGATCCCGGCCGGGCTGAAGACCGCGATCGCGGTCGGGATCGGCATGTTCATCGCGTTCATCGGGTTCGTCGACTCCGGGTTCGTCCGGCGCACCGATGCCGGTACGGTACCGGTCCAGCTCGGCACCGGCACGCTCGACGGCTGGCCGATCCTGGTCTTCGTCATCGGCCTGTTGCTGACCTCGATCCTGGTCATCCGTAAGACCAAGGGCGCAATCCTGATCGGCATCATCGTCACCACCATCATCGCGATCATCATTGAAGCGATCGCCGACATCGGTGGCGCGTTCAACCCGGATGGCTCGCCCAATCCGAACGGCTGGCGACTCGGCGTGCCGGAGGTCCCGGACAAGGTCTTCGAAAGCCCCGATCTCGGCCTGCTGGGTGACTTCTCGCTGCTCGGCGGGTTCGAGCGGGTGGGCGTGGTTACCGCGCTACTGCTCGTGTTCACGCTGCTGCTCGCCGACTTCTTCGACACGATGGGCACGGTCACCGCGGTGGGCCAGCAGGCGGGCCAGACCGACGAGCGGGGCGAGCTGCCCGGCGTCGGCCGGGTGCTGCTAGTCGACTCACTCGGTGCGGCCGCCGGCGGTGCAGCGTCGGTCTCCTCGAACACGACCTACATCGAGTCCTCGGCCGGTGTGGCCGAGGGCGCCCGGACCGGCCTGGCCAGCGTGGTGACCGGCGTGCTGTTCCTGGGCGCGATGTTCTTCACGCCGCTTGTGCAAAGCGTGCCGTTCGAGGCGGCCACTCCGGCGCTCGTCGTGGTCGGGTTCCTGCTGATGACGCAGGTCACGAACATCGACTTCAACGACTGGGAGATCGCGCTGCCGGCGTTCCTGACCATCGTGCTGATGCCGTTCACCTTTAGCATCACCAACGGGATCGGGGCCGGCTTCGTGACGTACGTGGTCGTCAAGGTCGCCCGCGGCAAGGCCCGCGAGGTGCACCCGCTGCTCTGGCTGATCGCGATCCTGTTCGTCGTCTACTTCGCGCTCACTCCGATCAAGGAGCTGCTCAACATCTGATCACGTGAGACCGGGGCACTTGCGGTGGTCGGCCCTACCGACCGCCGCGAGTTCCGTTTCGGGAGTACGTAACTGCCTGTCAACCTTAGGTTGACGGATCGGAGGGCGTCAACCTAAGGTTGACACCATGACGCTGGATGAGCTGATCTCGGAGGTTATCGGCCAACGGCCGAACGGAACCCCGCTCGACCACCTTGCCGACGCGAGCGCGGTCGCCCACCACCTCGACGAGCTCGCCGATCACCTGGTCGGCCACTTCGTCGACCAGGCGCGCCGGTCCGGTGCGTCCTGGAAGATGATCGGGCAGAGCATGGGCGTGACCAAGCAGGCGGCCCAGAAACGCTTCGTGGCCGGCGAAAGCTCGCTGGATCGGTTCACCGACCGGGCCAAGGTCGTGGTGCTGAAGGCGCAACTCGAGGCGCGTAGTCGGGGTCATCAGGAGGTCACCAGCCTGCACCTCGTCCGCGGCCTGCTCGCCGAATGGGATGGGTACGCCGGCCGCGCGATCGAGGCTGCGGGTACCACGAGGGATGCCGTCGCCGGCGCGGTCGAGGCGGCGCTGTCACCGTCGGCAGAACCGATCAACAAACATGTGCCGTTCTCAACCGGGCTGAAGAAGGTGCACGAGCTGATCGTGCGCGAGTCGTTGCGGCTGGGCCACACCTACGTCGGCACCGAACACATCCTGCTCGGCCTGCTCGAAGCCGAGGAGGAGCCCGGAGCCCGGGTCCTGACCGGGCTCGGCGTCTCCAAGGCCGAGGTCGAGGCGTGGACGCGCCGGGCCTTGGACGAGCACCTGCGCCGCCGGACCGAAGCATCGTGCTGATCTCGCGCATCGGCCTGATCTCGCGCCGGCGTATCTCGCCTGCCGGCGTTCTTCGTGATCAGCTACCGTTCCGGTCGTGAGCGATCGGTCGATCCCTACCTCCAGGGCGTACCCGCCGAAACCCGGCGGTCCGCATCGACTCGTCCAAGCGCACGATCGCGGTCCGGTACTAGCCCCGGTCGGACACGACACCGGACCAAGCAGTCGCGCTCTGACCACGACCTATCCTGGGTCGGTGGTCGCGCAGTGCACGATCGAGGACCGGTGG
>DATAFN010000063.1:0-4998 GCA_036257435.1 Actinomycetes bacterium | reverse complement strand
CCTCGCCGGAACCGGTGTCGAACGTCGCGACCAGCCTCACCGAGGACATCTCTGTTGCGGGCGTGGTGACGCTGGCCGCGTTCTACCCGTGGCTGGCGCTGGCGGTCGCGCTGCTGCTGTTCGCAATCGGGCTGACCGTGGTCATCGTGCTGGCGCGGGGGATCAGGACGTTCGTGCGGCGCCGGCGTGCCCCGCATACAGGCGATGAACCACGTCCTCGATCGACGGCTCCTCCACACTGAGATCGCGCACGTCGTAGCCGGCCATCAGCCGTGCGGTGAGCGCAGCCGCGCTGGAGCCGGCCGGGATTGTCACCCACTGCCGCGGACCGTCGACTCGGATGACCTCTACCCCGGCCATCGGTGGTCCGGCCGCGGCCAGGTCCACCACCAGCAGGCGCGGCACCGGGACCAGCGCGCGCAGCGCCTCGAGCGAGCCGTCGAACGCCAGCCGGCCATGGTCGATCACCATGACCCGGTCGCACAGCCGCTCGACGTCTCCCAGGTCGTGCGTGGTGAGCAGGATCGTGGTGCCCTGCGTACGGTTCCGATCCAGCAGGAACTGCCGGATCGCGGACTTGCTCACCACGTCCAGCCCGATCGTGGGCTCGTCCAGGTAGAGGATCGCCGGATCGTGCAGCAGCGCGGCCGCGAGATCGCCGCGCATCCGCTGCCCGAGGCTGAGCTGGCGGACCGGCACGTCGAGCAACTCGCCGAGCCCGAGCAGTTCGACCAGTTGGTCGAGGTTGCAGGCATACCGGGCCGGGTCGAGCCGGTACAGATGTCGGATCAGCTGAAACGAGTCGCGCAGCGGCAGATCCCACCACAGCGTGGTGCGCTGGCCGAAGACAGCCCCGACCCGGCGGGCCAGCGTAGAGCGTTGCCGGGACGGCTCCAGCCCGGCCACCCGGATCCGGCCGGACGACGGCACCAGGATGCCGGTCAGCATCTTCACCGTGGTGGACTTGCCGGCGCCGTTCGGACCCAGGTAGCCGACCACTTCGCCGGCGGCCACGGTGAATGACAGCCCGTTGACCGCCGGCACGTTCGTTCGGGTCCGCCGCAGCGATCCAGGCCGCCGATGCCGCCGGGTGAACGTTTTCGCGACATCTACGAGCTCGATGACGGTTTCCATGGCCTCAACTTCCGGTCGATCGGTAGCGCCGCACGCCGGCCCGCCACACCAGCGCGGCGATCAGGCACAGCACCAACGCCACCAGTGGCGATGCGAACTGGACCGGCGTCGGCAGGCCGAGCGGGTCGGGCTGGTCGAGGATGTAAAGCGCCGGTAGCCAGTTCACGAATGCGAGCGGGATCACCCAGGTCAGCGCCCGGATCGCGTCCCTGCTCAAGATCGAGAGCGGGTACTGGGTGACGAAGTTGCCCCCGTAGGTGGCGGCGTTCATCGCCTCGGCCGCCTCGACGGCGAAGAACTGGTAGGTCGCGCCGAGCACCCAGATGGCACCGAAGATGAACACGCCCGACACGATCATCACCGGCACGAGCGCGATCCGGCTCGCCGTCCAGTCCACGTCGAGCGTGGCCAGCGCCACCCAGAGCACCACTACCGCCTGTACCAGCTTGCCGAGCCGGCGCGGCGAGAACTGGTCGGCGGCAACCTGGACCAGCGCGGGCACCGGCCGGAGCAGGATCGCGTCGAACGTACCCGCCCTGATGTGCTGGCCCAGCTGGTCGACCGTCCCGATGGTCGAATTGGCGATCGCGAACGACACTCCACTGGTGCCGTACAGGAACATGACCTCGGGCAGGCTGAACCCGGCGTACGACGAGGTGTGCTGGAAGACGATCAGGATCACCACCGCGTCCATGCCGGTGATCACCAGCTGGGAGAGCGTCAACATGGCCAGCGAGGCCGGGTACTGGGCGGCCGCCCTGGTCCAGGTCCTGGCCAGCAGGCAATACGCACGAACCGCGTCAACCACCTTGCACCACCACCCGGCGGCGCACCCGAGCCGTGAGCACCCGGCCGAGGCCGAGCAGCGCGAGCGCCCAGATCACCTGGCCGGCGAGCACCGCCACCAACGCGAAGCCGTGGTAGCGGCCGAGGAAGATGTCGGCCGGGACCTGGATCGTCGCCGCCCACGGCGACAGTTCGGCGATGGGCCGCAGCCAGGCCGGGAACAGCGTGAGCGGGATCATGATGCCGGAGAAGAACAGCGCAAGGATGGTCGCGACCGAGCTGACCCCGCGCTCGTCGTGCAGCAGCGTGGCCGCCAGCATGACCAGGTAGCGCAGCGCGAAACTGACCACGACTGCCAGCACCGCGGTCACCGGGACGGCCAGCCACAGTGCCGGGGAGTCCGGCAGGCGCAGCTCGAAGACCAGCGCACCGGCCAGCAGCGGCGGGATCGAGCGGTAGCAGAAGTCCGGCACTGCCCGACCCAGATCGGTGGCCAGCAACCAGCCCTGGAAGTCGGCCGGGCGGTACAGGTCGAGCGCGATGTCGCCACTCCTGAACCGCTGCGCGACCTCGGGCAACCCACCGCTGAACACCGCGATCGGCCCGATCAGGCCCTGGGTGAGGAAGCAGAACGTGACCGCCGCGGCCACGTCGTAGCCGCCGATCTCCGGCTTGGTCTGGAAGAGCGCGATGAGGACGTAGGCGCGGATTAAGCCGAACACGATGTTGGCGAACGCGCCGGCGAACGCCGCCGCTCGATACGTAACGTGCCGGCGTACGCTCGCCCGGGCGACGGCCAGGTAGAGCCGCACCGGCGATCACCTCCGCGCACGCGCAGACGCCCCCAGGCCAGAAAGACCGGGGGGTAGTCCGGCCAGTTTAGCTCCGGAGCGGGCGCCTAGGAATCGGAGTCGCGTGCCCCGGCGAACGCGTAACGAACCTCGACCCGGACCGTGACCTCGGTCTCGCCCGGCTCGATCGGCACCGCCTCGGCCGCAGCACCCATCCCGCCGCGCAGCAGCACCGGCCGGATCGGTCCCGCGCCCGGGGACTCGGCGATGCCGAGCACGTCGCCGAGCGGCTGCCCGGACAGTTCTGCGTACTGCCGGGCGCTGGCCTCGGCGTCGCGCCAAGCGGCCGCCCTGGCCGCGGCGACCAGGCCGGCCGGTTCGGAATGCTCGAAACTCAGCCCATGCAGCCGGGCCGGCTCCCCGCCGGCGGCGACCACCCGGCTGATCAGTGTGCCGGCCTCGGTCAGCTCGCGCAGCCTCGCGGACATCCGTAGGTCCGCGGCATATCCGGCCAGCTTGCCGTGCTCCTCGTGCCGCGGCCACAGCGAGATGCTCCCGCTGGTCAGGTCACTGCCTGCCACTCCGGCCCCGGCCAGCTCCGCCCGCATCAGGTCCAGCGCTCGGCTCGCCGCCGCGAGCGCCTGCTGCGGGTTCTGCCCCAGCACCTCCGCGCCAAGCTCGAGGCGCAGCACATCCGGGGTCGCAGCCGCGGTGCCGGTGCCCAGCACGGTGATCCCTCGCGGCACGGCGACTCCCTCCGGCAGTGGGCCGGTCAGCGGCGGGCCGCCAGACCGAGGGCGGCGTACATCTCCAGCGTCGCGGTCGACCGGTTCAGCGTGTAGAAGTGCAGTCCAGGCGCGCCGCCGGCCAGTAGCTCGTCGCACAACCGGCAGGCCGCCGCCACCCCGAGCCGCCGGACCGCTTCCGGATCGTCCTCCACCGCGAGCAGTTGCTCGGCGAAGTCGGCCGGGAACGCCGCGCCGGACAGTTCCGCCATCCGCTGGATCTGACGGACGTTCGTGACCGGCATGATGCCGGGAATGATCGGAATGTCGCTGCCGGACCGAGCGACCCGCGCCACCAGGTCGAAGTAGTCCTGCGCGAAGAAGAAGAATTGGGTGATCGCGAATGCGGCGCCGGCCGCGGCCTTCTGCACCAGGTACTTCGCGTCCAGCTCGAGATCACCGGACTCTGGGTGGCCCTCCGGATGCGCGGCCACGCCCACGCAGAAGTCGCCGAGCTCGCGCAGCATGCTGACCAGCTCGCCCGCATGCCGAGGCGCATCCGGCGCGGCCACCCAGTCCGGCGCCGGGTTCCGGGGTGGGTCACCACGCAGTGCGAGCACGTTGTGCACGCCGGCTGCCGCATAGCTCCCGATCACCGTGCGGAGCTCTGTCGGCGACGTGCCGAAGCAGGTCAGATGGCCCATGGGGGTCAACGTGGTGTCGGTGGCAATCCGCTCGGTCACCCGGACGGTGCGGTCTCTGGTCGACCCGCCAGCACCGTACGTGACCGACACAAATGTCGGCCGCAGCGGTTCGAGCCGGCGGATCGCCTGCCAGAGCTGGAGCTCGCCTTCGGCATTGCGAGGTGGAAAGAACTCGAACGAGTACGAACGGGTGCCGGCCGCCAGTAGATCACGGATCGCGGGAGCACCACCGGGCATCGTCGATGCGGTTCCAAGAGCCACTCCTGCAGGGTACCGATTGCCTCGGTGTCCCACGGCGGGCCGCTACGCTCGGTCGGCGTGAGGGAGGCGAACGGCCTGCGCGGGCGGATCGACGCTGCGCTCGACCGGTTCGTCGCCGCCCAGCAGGTCGTACTCGATGCAATCGGCCCGGAGCTGGAACCGGTGCTCGGTGCGCTGCAGGACCTGCTGCACAACGGCGGCAAACGGCTCCGCCCGGCGTTCTGCTACTGGGGCTGGCGGGGCGCCGGCGCGCCGGACGGCGCCGAGATCATCGCCGCGGCCGCCGCGCTCGAGCTGCTCCAAGCCGGCGCGCTCGTGCATGACGACTACATCGACGACTCGGACACCCGGCGCGGCCGGCCGGCGGCACATCGCCGGTTCGCTGCCCTGCACCGGGCTGAGGGCTGGCGTGGCGACCCGGACGCGTTCGGCGCCGCCACCGCGATCATCCTTGGCGATCTGTGCCTGTCCTGGTGCGACGAGATGTTCGAGCGCAGCGGGCTGCCGCCGGCCGCGTTGTTCCGCGCCAAGCCGGTGTTCCAGCTGATGCGCACCGAGGTGATGGCCGGCCAGTACCTCGACGTTCTCGGCCAGCAC